>CAXTRL010000186.1:0-7167 GCA_964246575.1 uncultured Armatimonadales bacterium | reverse complement strand
CGTGGCTTCTAATTCCCGTGGCTTCTAATTCCCGTGGCTTCTAATTCCCGTGGCTCCTAACTTCTTATATCCGCCCGACAACTTACTATCTATGAACATTGCTTTCTTCGGCTCAAGCCTCGTGTCCGCATACTGGAATGGGGCGGCGACCTACTACCGGGGCATCATCCGCGCCCTGTTCGAGCGCGGGCATTCCGTTACGTTTTACGAGCCGGATGCGTATGAGCGGCAGCAGCACCGGGACATAGAAGACCCGGACTGGGCCAAAGTCGTGGTCTACCCAGCAGACGGCGAAGACGGCGTCCGGGCGGCATTAGAAAACGCGCGGAAAGCCGATTTGGTTGTCAAGGCCAGCGGCGTCGGCGTCTTTGATGAACTTTTGGAATCGGCGATTTTGGAACTCATGCGGCCCGAGACGCTGGTGGTGTTTTGGGACGTAGACGCGCCCGCGACTCTGGACCGGGTGCAGAATAACCCCCATGACCCGTTCCGCGAGCTGATCCCGCGCTACGATCTGGTGCTGACTTACGGCGGCGGCGAGCCGGTACGGGACGCCTACCAAGCGTTCGGGGCGCGGGACTGCGTTCCGATCTACAATGCACTGGACCCGCACACACACTATCCCGTGCCGCCCGAGCCGCGTTTTGATGCCGCGCTTGCCTTTCTAGGGAACCGGCTGCCGGATCGGGAAGCGCGGGTGGAGGAGTTCTTTTTGCGGGCCGCCGCGCTGTCGCCTGACGCCGCGTTTTTGCTGGGCGGAAGCGGGTGGGGCGATAAGCCCATGCCGCCGAACGTCCATTACGCGGGCCACGTCTACACGCAGGATCACAATGCGTTTAACTGTTCGCCGCGCATGGTGCTGAACGTCAGCCGCGAGTCGATGGCCCGCTACGGCTTTTCGCCCGCCACGCGCGTTTTTGAGGCGGCAGGCGCGGGCGCGTGTTTGATCACCGACGAGTGGGAAGGCATTGACCTATTTTTTGCGCCGGGCCGCGAGATTTTAGTGGCCGCAGACGGCGAAGCCGTGGCCCGGCTCGTGCGCGATGTGACGGCAGAACAAGCATGGGAAATCGGCGCGGCGGCGCTTTCGCGGGTGCTGGCGGAGCATACCTACGCCCACCGAGTTGCACAGCTTGAGGCGGTTTTGGAAGGGCACGTTTAATGGACTCGCTGAAAACCGTGATTTTGGGCCTGTCTATTACGTCGTCCTGGGGCAACGGACACGCGACGACGTTTCGGGGGCTGGTCCGGGAGCTGACCGCGCTTGGGCATGACGTTTTGTTTTTAGAGCGGGATGCACCCTGGTACGCTGAGAATCGCGACCTGCCGCAGCCGCCCTGGGGCCGAACGGCGCTGTACGGCAGCCTGCCGGAGCTTCAGGAACAGTTTAGAACAGAAGTCCGGGACGCCGACGCCGTCATTGTCGGCTCTTATGTTCCCGAAGGCATCGCCGTGGGACAGTGGGTGCAGTCGATAGCACGTGGCGTTCGGGCTTTCTATGATATTGACACGCCGGTGACGCTGGCAAAGATGGAGCGCGGAGAGTGCGAGTATCTTTCCCCGGCGCTCATTTCCGGCTACGACGTGTACTTGTCGTTTGCGGGTGGTCCGACGCTGGCGCGTTTGGAGCGGCAGTACGGCTCTCCGCAAGCGCGGGCGCTTTACTGCTCGGTAGACCCTGATTTATACTATCCTGAAGATGTTCCTGCCGACTACGATCTCGGCTACATGGGAACGTACAGCGATGACCGGCAGCCGCCGCTCGACACTCTGCTGCTGGAACCGGCGCGGCGCTGGCCGGCCGGCCGCTTTGCCGTGGCCGGGCCGCAGTATCCCCCGTCGGCTGCGTGGCCGGCAAACGTCGCGCGGACCGAGCATCTGCCGCCGTCGGAGCATCGATCCTGGTACAACCGTCAGCGGTTTACGCTGAACATCACGCGGGCGGACATGGTCAAAATGGGGTATTCTCCCAGTGTCCGTTTGTTTGAGGCCGCCGCCTGCGGCGTCCCCATTCTAAGCGATTTTTGGGATGGCCTGGACACGCTGTTTGTGCTTGGCACGGAGATTTTGATCACCCGGTCGGCAGACGACACGCTGCGCTTTTTGCGCGACTTGCCGGATGCGGACCGAACGGAAATCGCGGCGCGGGCCAAAGCGCGGGTGCTGGCGTCGCACACGGCGGCGAACCGGGCAGGCGAGCTGGTTCAATATCTGCGGGACGCACAGGGCGCAGGAAGGAAAAGCATTTGACGATTTTGAGGGAACAAGAACAAACTCAGCAGGAACAAGCGCAGTGGGCGCAAATCGCGGCGCTTCTGCCGGAACTGACAGACTGGACGGCGCTCGACATCGACTGCGGCACCGGATTTCGGACGGTGGACCTCGCCAAGCGCGGCGCGTCGGTATTCGCCGTAGACACGGACCCGGAGGTGCTTGCCGCTGTCCGCACCGAGGCCGCACGACTTGGGCTGGAAGCGCAAATTGAGTTCGAGCCGCAGGGGGTTTATGATCTCCCGTCAAGCTGGGAAACCTTCGACTTAGTCGTCTTTGCCGGCGGCTGCTCACAGCTTCGCTACCCACAGCTTGCCCTAGACATTGCGGCCCGCAAAACGCGGCGGCTGCTGCTTTTTCAAGACAGCGATCTGCCGAATGCCGAAGCGGCCCTAATTTCCGCCGGCCTGCGTGTTCTGCCATCATCAACGGCAGATATTTATTTATGCGAGCCGGACCCGGTTCAAATATCCGGCGCCGAAAGTGAATACCAAGCCGCGACGGCTTTGACGGCGCGGCTGACGAAAACCCTTCAATTCCGCCACTGCTGGGTCAACAGCACGCTGGGCTACACGGAAACATGTTACCACGACGGCACGCGGGTCACGGCCACCCCGCAAGACAATGACTCGTACCGGGCCAATGCCGCCGAGCTTGGCTACGGCTCGGACACGGGTTCGCTGTCCCGCGACCATGAAATATTGCACACGTTCCTCGCGGAAGCCCTCAGCGGCGGCGCGTCACCGACCTTGTGGGCCGTCGCGCATAACTTTGAGGGCGCAACCGCCCCCATTTGGGAGCAGGAAGAAGAAGAATCCTGGACGCTGGCGTTCCAGTCCTACCTGCGCGGCGGTCCCAAAACCGAAGGACTTCAGCGCCTCACGGACGCGGGCCTGGATGTGGAAACCCTGCGAAAAGACGCGCGTCGGCTGCTAAGATAAGAACCCCCCAGCCCCCACCACCGTCTAAACGGGGCGGGGAGCAGGAACAAAGAGCAAGAGGGGCAGGCACGGAGACCTGTCCCTATGGGTTTATTGGAGAAGATGCGGGAAGCGGTCGGCGGTCTGCACGATCATCTCACCGAACAGGGAATTGGCCCACGCAAACCAGGTGCGGCTGAAGTCGTCGGGATCGTCGGCATGGAACGACTCGTGCATAAAGCCCGTGCCGGCATGGGTGGATTTCAGCGCTGCGATGACGGCGGCGACTTCCGTTTCCGACGTGCTGGTCAGGGCATACATGGACAAGGCAATAGGCCAGATCGTGTTCGGCCCCGTGTGCGGGCTGCCGATGCCGGCGTACTTGCCTTCGGCGAACCACGGGTTCGCCTGGCTCCAAACGAAACGCCGCGTGGACTGGTAAAGCGGGTCGGCTGAGTCGCACGCGCCTAAGTACGGCAGGGCAAGCAGGCTGGGAACGTTGGCGTCGTCCATCAGCAGCACGCCGCCTTTCCCGTCCATCTCGTAAGGGAAGATCGCGCCGTGCTCAGGATGCTCGGCGCGGGCGTACTCAGCTAATGCCGCGTCCACTTCGTCCGCCAGCGCAGTCGCTTCCTCGGCAAGCGCCGGGCTGCGGTCCAGCACATTGACCAGCTCGGCCATTTGGCGCAGGGCGGCGGCGGCAAAGAAGTTGGACGGGATCAGATACTGAAATGTGACGTGGTCGTCGGAAGGCCGGAACCGGGAGCAGATCAGGCCGTTCGGCTGGATCGGCGGGCCAAAATCCGGGACCGGCTCGCCGCTTGCGGAGCGTGACGTGAGCGGTTCCCCCCGCTCGTCGCGGTGGAAGAAGTACGGGCCGGTGCCGTTCTTGCGCTGCTGCTCGCGGAGCGTCTGCAAAATCAGCGCCATTGCCTGCTCCCACTGGGCGTCAAAGGGCGCCGGGTCGCCGGTGGCTTTCCAGTAGCCGTGGGCTAGGCGGATAGGGTAGCAGAGCGAGTCAATCTCCCATTTGCGCTCGTGGATGCCGGGCAGCATTTGAGTATGGTCGCTGACCCACTGCGTTTTTTCTTCCGGGTCCGCCATGAACGCATTGGCGTAAGGGTCGTAGAGAATGCAGACGCATTGGCGGCGGATGACGCCCGCGAACAATTGCTGCAAGCGTGGGTCCGCCGTGACCAGCGGCAGAAACGGCCACACCTGGGCGGTCGAGTCCCGCAGCCACATGGCATCAATGTCGCCGGTGATGACAAACGTATCCGGCCCGCCCCCTTCGCCGCCGTCGGGGCTGAAATGAACTGTCGTGTCCAGCGTGTTCGGGTAGCAGTTTTCAAACAGCCAGGCCAACTCCGGGTCGGCGATCTGCGATTTTACCCTTTGGAGTGTTTCTTCCACGGCTGGGGAAGTGAACTTGCGGTCGGCGGGGTCAGGGCGCTGGGAAATATAGGTTTCTGTCATCTTGCTGTCCTTCGTTTGGGGCATTGCCCGAATTATACCCCGTCAAAGGGCGCACACGGATTAAGAGGGCGAGCACAGAGGTTCGTCTCTACGGGAACGGCAGCCCCGCCACACACGCCACGGATTGAAATCCGTGGCTGAAGGGCGCTTCGCGCCGGCTGTCCTGCGGACAGAAGATTGCCTTCATGTGCTTATCTTTTGTCCGCAAGACAATCAGCCGAAGGCTACTCAGCCATGCAATTCATTGCGTGGCTGCCGTAGCCTGTGTCACTTCCCCGGTGTCAGGGCCGTGCGGTCCAGGATCGCGAAGACGCCGCCGATGGCCGGGCGGGCGTTGAAACCCTGCTCCTGACCGGAAACGGTGTCGTACCAGTCCGTGAAGGGAGCGCGGTTGTTCACCGTGTCGGCGAAGCTGTAGATGCCGTCAATGAACTCCTGGCGCAGCGCCGGGTCATCGGTGGACGCCGCCGTCCAGATTTCCCAGTCGGTCTTGGTGTATGTGTGCCGGATGTCCAGCGGGATGCCGAACGGCTTCAAGTTCGCTTTGTAGAACTTGGCTTCTTCTTTCAGAATAGTCTGCGGGACCAGATTGAGGCCAAGCACCTTGTCCGGAAAAGCGTTGTACTTGAGGCTCCAAGCGTCGTTTGGGTCAAACCCATGGCGGTCCAAGTAGCCGTCGTTGCCGCTGCCGGACGCATCGGCGACCGTCTGGCCCATGCCAGCGTCAAACGTGTAATACGCGACGGGTTTTTCGGCAATCGGGGCCACGACGGACGCCGAAGCGGGCGAGGCTGCGGTCGGCAGGGCGGAACCGCCATTGCGGGCAATCGCCAGAACGTCGGACGGGGAAAGAACCGACTGGTAGAACCGGACATCGTCAATCGCGCCGTGAACGTAGTCTGTTGGGCCGGCGTTGAAGAAGCCGCGCCCGATGGACGTATGGCCGCTGACCTTAAACGCATGGGTATAAGGCACCGTCTGCTGCAACTGCCCGTTGAGGTAGAAAGACAGCGTCTGGGCAGCGGCATCATACACGCCTGCCAAATGATACCACTTGTTGACAACCGGAAGAGCCGTCTCGCTGGCAATCGCCGTGTCCCCGGATTGTGCACTGTCCTGGGTGACGCCGCTGAGCGTGAACTTGTGGCTGTCGCCCCGGAACTGCAAAAAGAACCCGGCGACATGGACGCCGTCAATCCCGGCGATGGTCTGGAAGCCGTCCAAACTGGTCAGCTTGACCCAGGCCGTCACGGTGTAGCTTTTCGTTGTGTCCAGAACAGGCTTGGGGATTTCCGCGCCGCCTGCGCCGGTCACCAGCAGGGCGTGGGGGCCGACAATGCCTTCAGTCCAGCCGGCTTTCTGCGGCGTGTCCGGCTCGATGTACTGCATAGTCAGGTGCGGCCCTGTTGCAGACTGGGAAAAGCGCGACCATTTCCCGATCATGTCCTTCGCCGCCCCGCTGTAGCGGCGGGCATCTTCTTTATTGCCCGCAAAGGAAGAAATTTGGCCCATCGCGCCGACGCCTAAGATGCCTTTGAGTGCCAGATTGACGCTGTGGGCGATGGAACCGGTGAAGTCGTCGGTCTGGTTCTGGAACTGCGGGTCAAGCGCGTTGGGAGAGACGGACCCGGCAGGCACGGTGAGCAGATAATCGGCCCACTGCCTGAGTATCTTGTAGTGCTTGCGGGCATACGCGGCGGCGTCGGCTTTGGGCGCGTAGCGCATGTACGCCGCCGCCATGATCAGCATATTCGCTGACTCTTCAACAGGCATGTTCTCGCCCTGACCGTCGTTGTGGCCGTCGGCCCTGGGATAGGAAGAGCCGATGTCATGCTCGGCGAACGGCTGCGGCCATTTCCCGGACTCGGCGTATTCCAAAAGCGGGTCCATCTGCATACGCAGCAGATTAGGGCCGGCATATAAAAAAACCGGAAACGCCGGGTACATGATGTCCACGGTGGAAATGTTGCCGTCGGAACTGATTTCCTTCATAAACATCCAGGGGTGATCTGCCGTGCCGACCATTTGGGTCGCGCCGAACGCCTGCCGCAGCGCCAGGGTGCAAAGGGCGGCGTACTTCGCGCCGCCCGCCTTTGTGGCGTCCTGCGTAACCCTGGCGTCCATCTGGTCCGCGCGGCTCCGGGCGTCGCCCGCGTCCAAACAAAACGACGACAGCATTTGGGTCGCATCCGGCCAATAGGACTTCCAAAGCGGCGGCACGGGGGCGCCCTGGTAGCTGACTGCCGGGTCGCGGACATCGCCGACGGCCAGCACCACCGGCTTTCCGGCGGCGGCACCGACCGAGCCGAGGGCGAAGTTAAATGCAAAGACCGGCCAGCGGGTGCTGATTGGGCGCGGCTGGTCGGCGTCCACCGAGTTGTCCAGCGTGCCGGTGCGGATGGCGGCGGAACGAACGACGGCGTCTTCACCGGCCTGCGAGGTCATTCCCGGCTGGGCGACTGCCGAAAAGACCGCCGTGCCCCATGTCGGATAATCGTTG
>CAXTRL010000185.1:0-7197 GCA_964246575.1 uncultured Armatimonadales bacterium | reverse complement strand
GGGAAAATCTGCCGGCGCACCGAGCAATATCCCATTCCATGCCGTCAGTGCCAGCGCCGCCAGCGCCGTTTCCCAGAAGCCGCCCGGCTGGTTCACGACCGACGAGCCAAGCGTGAAGAGGATTGTAGGGGCAGGTCTCCGTGCCTGCCCTTCTTGTTTTTGCGCTCTGGCTCCCCCCTTATTGGGGGCAGGGGGGCTAACCCCGTCCCACCGGGCATACCCGCCGACCTGGAACCAAGAAGGCCAGTCAGCCGGGCGGGGGAAGAAGGACGGCGACCACAAACCGAGCGTCAAGCGGCGCGAATATGCCCCGCCAGCGATGACGTTCAGCCGTGGCCCGACGCCGAGTTTGGCATATTCAGCGGCGGCGAGAGCATCAAAGTCGCCGAGTATCCGGTAGCCGGCCTGCCAGCCAAAACGCGACAGCCAGGCGGGGCAGCCTTTCCAGGCAATGCTGGGCGGCGGATACGCCGCCGTTTCGTAAATCAAAGTTGCCGCCGACGCGCTGATCCACGGTGTTCCCGTCCGCTGGGCGACGGCAGGCGCGGCAAGCTGGATCGTGTGCGACAGAAACAAGTCCGCTTCCCGTGCCAGCGGCTCCAGCGCCTGTGTGGCCGGCACGATGGCGGGGATCAGCACTTCTTTGAACAAGATGGAAACAGGCTCGGTCGTGTGCGCGGTCAGCATTCGCCGGAGCAGGTCCGAGTCCCAGTCCGGGTCTTCCCCCGCCACTGCCGCTGAAAAGCCGAGCGCCTGGGCTTTTTCGGCGAACTTGGGACTAAGCGCAAACTGTATCTCGTGGCCGCGCTGCCGCAGCTCCATCGCCAAAGCCATGAACGGGTTGAAGTCGCCGGAGGAACCCAGTGTGTGAATGAGAATCTTCGCCATGCTTTTAGAGTGTACCTCCAAGTGGGGTATAATTTTGCCATGAACGAGGACTTGTTACAAGAAGCACGGCGATTGGCCGATGATCTTTTTCGGCCCAATGCCCAAGCCGCCGACCAGGGCGACATTCACGGACAAGTCGCAGCGAACGTGCGGATGCTGGGGCAGTGCGGCTACTATGGGCTGGGCATCAGCCCGGACTACGGCGGCATGGGCGCAGACGAAATGACGAGGCGCGAGTACACCGAAGTCATGGCGTCTGCCTGCGGCGTGACGGCGTTTGTTCAGCAGCAGCTTCACGCCGGGGGCGGCTTTGTCGGCGGTGGGCGGAGTCAGGCGCTGAAGTCTGACAAGCTGCCGCGCTTCGCGTCTGGGGAAGAGCTTTGCGGCGTGGCGTTCTCGCACCTGCGCCGCCCCGGCCCTCCGATGGTGACGGCGGAGCGCACGGACGGCGGCTACACAGTATCCGGCAAAGCGCCCTGGGTGACCGGCTGGAGCCTTTTGGACTCGTTTATCCTCGGCGCGGTGCGCTTGCCGGAGAACGACCACATCTATTTTTATGTCCCCAAAGACGGCAATGAAAGGGCGCTTCTGCCCGGCCCGCCCATCCCATTAGTTGTGATGAATGCGTCCGATACGGTGGAAATCACGTTCAGCGATCTGTTCCTGCCTGACGATTATGTGCTGTACGAGCGCCCGGCAGAAGCGCTGAAACGCGGCGACTTTTGCGGCATCACCGGCCACGTGTTCCTGCCGCTCGGCTGTGCGCGGGGCAGCGTCTTTGCGCTGAACACGCTTGCGGAGCAGCGGCACAATGAAGCGTTTTCTCATGCCGCCGCTGAGTTCCAGACCGAAGTAGATGCCTGCCGTGCCAACGCCTTGCAGTGGAGCGGACAATGCGCCGAGATGCCAGACTACAAAGACCGCGCCCTCCATGCCCGCGCCGAAGCGATCACGCTTGCCACCCGCGCCGCCCATGCCGTCGTCACCGCCACCGGCGGCGGGGCGCACCTCTTGTCCAGCCCCGCCCAGCGCCTCCTGCGCGAGTCCATCTTCTACACGACCACCGCCCAGACTTCTGATGTCCAGTCGGCGACGCTGGACTTGTTGACTTCCCCCGATTGCTGGGCTTAACCATATGTCAGTTAGTCGCGTCTGTCTTTCTACTGTTCAGGCGTGAGAACGAGGCACGATTACTATGAAGCAAGCCACCGTCTTGATCGCTGCTACAATTGCTGTTATAATGAGTTACTAAAAGGAATTTTTGATGATGAAAAAGAACGGCTACGGTATCAAAAATATTGTTGCACTAATGTTCTTGCTAGGTACAGCAAGCTCATGTTTATCTGAGCCAGATAAAACTGCATCTGCTTCGGTAAGTATAGAGAGCATACGGGTAACTGAAACAGCAGGCGGATTTTCTTATGTACCCCCAGCAGGTTGGACAGTAGGCACAGGGGTTCCGTTTAGTTCGCTTAAATATCGCGGATATATCGGCGATTTGGACGGAGGATTAAAGGGTGCTTTTATCGTTCAAGAGGTGGACTCCCCGAAATCGCTTGATGCGTCGATTCAAGACGATATTGCAGAATATCAGAAACAAACGCCCGCTCCGAATATCTTGAGCAATACGCCTTTTGTTACAACTTCAGGTTTGCAGGGAATTAAGCTAGTCGCGGAGTTGACACAAAACGATGTGTTGAAACGATTCGTCTTTTATTGGTTTTCTGGTAAGGGAAACCAGAAAATCGTAATAGTTGCTGCATGGCTGGCGTCCTTTGGGGATAAGTATGAGCCGGTAACGGATGCATCCATGAAAACCTTTGCGTTGGTCGCACCAGAGGAAGCGCCAGAATCAGCGTATCTTTCGTCATGGTATTCCCTGAGCGACACATCACTAAGCTCGGACGCAGCTACACCGTCAACCGGCAAATATGATGTGAACTCATTGAATGCACATTTCAAGGTGACACCTGCTCAGATTGTCCAAGCCGTCAGCGATGCTACGCACGATGTTGAAAAGAACACAGGCATAGATAAATGCCTTGACCCTTATGTTCGGATTCCAAGTGGAGTTCGTGGGTCACATGGCAAATCGCATGAATCCACAGTTTTACTCTACCAAATGGATGGTGCGCCCTTTGTTGCCGAAGCATACAACGCGCTTCACCTTTATCAAAAGCCCAACATACCCGAAAGCTGGACAAAGAAGGGGGCTTATTGCCGTCAAATAACTTTCAGTGCCAAACTGATGACTTTGCCTAAGATTGGCGTTACTGATTTTGACAGCGATAGGCTGGCAGATAGCGATGCGGTTACTGTTGAGAAGTTCATTCTTACAGATGATGCAAACCACGCTATTCAACCTATAACCGATGGCGGCGTTACTGATGACGGTTTGGTGACAGCTTCCAGCACTTTTACCAGCACGGGTAACCCCAATAGGTCAGCTTACTTGCCATATTATTCTGAGGACTACATGGTTCGATTTCCCTTGTTTGACACGGCAACGGGCAAGGCGCTTATCGGCACTGGCTGCAAAAAAATCACGTTGCACATAATCACGCAAGCGGGTGAACAAGCAGTAGACTATGACTTAAAGTAACATCCATGAATGAAAACCTAACACAGATGATTGAGAGAGGTATGTCGCCACAGTTGGCCGAGGTGCATGAAGAACTCAGACAAGACGTAATCTGGCTCTACTTCAAGTGGGGCATTTATTTACAGCTATATGCAGATCAAGAAAGCGTCAAGTTACTGAACAATACCGCTCCTACCTACTTTAGTATCTGCCAGGTAATGATGCAAGATGACACATTGCTGGCAATAGGGCGGCTCACCGACCCGGCCCAGACTGGCCGCAAAACAAATCTTTCACTGCAACAGTTAGTTGACATAATTGATGAAGTGGCATATCCTGGCTTACGGCCAAAAGTCATGGATGTTTTGGCTGCGGCCAAACCAAAGTTTGAAGTTGCGCGAGAGCATCGCAACCGTCGGTTGGCACATATAGACCTTGAGACTCGTCTTAATAAACATCCACAACCCCTAACTAATGCTACCAAACATATTATTGAGGAAGCTTTAGAAGCCATCGCGCAGGTGTTAAATACCGTGGAACGACATTTCGACAGCGAAACAGAGTTTTCAGAGCCACTCGTATCCAACAACGGAAAGGCATTGCTTCATTGGTTGCACTTAGGATATGATAATAGGTAAGCTGAATACCGCCATACATTTTTCGGACGTGCCGTTACTTCGCCTATTCTTTCCATAGCAGCAAGACTAGGCGTTGCGGCCTCAGACCGCAGGTGAAAGGGTGCAACAGCCCAGCACCTCCTGTGCGAGTCCATTTTCTACACGACGACCGCCCATACTTCCAATGTGCAGTCGGCAACGCTGGACTTGTTGACTTTTCCTGATTGCTGGAGCCAAAGCTAAAAACGTAGCCTAAGATCAATGCTTAACTTCGGGGTGTGCGGGAAATAAGAGGATAACGCCTCTGTCGGCGTGACACAACATTTTTTGCACAACTGAGGTAAGACGATTATGGAGACTGAAACAAAACTGTTCGCGGTGGTGACCGGCGGTTCAAGCGGCATTGGACTGGAACTGGCGAAGGAGTTCTCGCGCAACGGCTTTGACGTGCTGCTGGCGGCGGAGCCGGATGGACGGCTGGCCGAGGCGGCTTCGGAAGTGCAAGCGCTCGGAGGAAGCGTCTCCACCGTGGCGACTGATTTGACCCAGTCCGACGGCGTGGAAACGCTATACAATGCCATCAAGGCCGAGGGGCGGCCAGTGGACGCCGCCGCGATCAACGCCGGCTTTGGGCTGGGCGGCGACTTCCGTGAAACCGATCTGGACACCGAGATCCGCATGATCCAGTTGAACTGCGTATCTACAGTGCATCTGGCAAAGCACATGGCGCAGGATATGAGCGCCCGTGGCAGCGGGCGAATGCTGTTCACGGCCAGCATTGCAAGCCTGATGCCTGCGCCCTTTGAAGCGGTTTACGGGGCGACGAAAGCGTTTGTCTTTTCGTTTGCCGAAGCCCTGCGCAACGAGCTGAAAGACACAGGCGTTTCGGTAACGGCGCTGCTGCCGGGTGTGACCGAAACCGACTTTTTCCACCGCGCTGACATGGACGACACAACGGCGGGCGCAAGCAAGAAGGACGACCCGGCGGATGTGGCGCGGGACGGCTTCCATGCGCTGATGGCAGGCAAAGACAAGGTCATCGCCGGGTCTCTGAAAACCAAAGCGATGGGGCTGGCGACAGAGCTTACGCCGCCGACCGTTTCCGCCGCAGTGCATCGCAAGATGTCCGAGCCAGGTTCGGCCAGCAAGTAAAGTCTATTTTTGGGTTCCATTATGCAGTACAAAAAGCTCGGCAAGACCGGCCTCAAAGTTTCGCGGATTTGTCTCGGGTGCATGAGCTACGGGGTCCCGGAGCGCGGCAGTCACCTGTGGTCGCTGCCGGAAGAAGAAAGCCGCCCGTTTATCCAGCGTTCTTTGGAGCTGGGCATCAATTTCTTTGACACGGCCAATGTCTATTCCGACGGAACCAGCGAAGAGATTGTCGGACGTGCCTTGAAAGACTTCGCCCGTCGCGACGAGATCGTGCTGGCGACAAAAGTGCATGGCCGAATGCACCCGGACGCAAACGGAGCCGGGCTGTCGCGCAAAGCCATCTTCGCTGAAATTGATGCCAGCCTGCGGCGTCTCGGCACGGATTATGTGGACTTGTACCAGACCCACCGCTGGGATGGCGACACGCCCATTGAAGAAACGCTGGAAGCGCTGCATGACGTGGTCAAAAGCGGTAAAGCGCGGTATATCGGTGCGTCTTCCATGTATTCGTGGCAGTTCGCCCAGGCGCTGTATGTAGCCGACCTGCACGGCTGGACCCGGTTTGTGTCCATGCAGGACCATTACAACCTGCTGTACCGGGAAGAAGAGCGCGAAATGCTGGGGCTGTGCGCGGACCAGGGCATTGGCGTCATTCCGTGGAGTCCGCTGGCGCGAGGCAAGCTGACCCGGCCCTGGGACGAAAGCACGGAGCGGGCGCAGACCGATGAGTTCGGCAAAACTTTGTACCGCGCCACTGAAGACGCCGACCGCAAAGTTGTGGAAGCAGTCGCTGCCCTGGCGGAAGCGCGGGGCGTGCCGCGTGCCCAGATTGCATTGGCCTGGATGCTGTCCAAGTCCGTCATTACGTCGCCAATCATCGGCGCGACCAAGATGAGCCATTTGGAAGACGCCGTCGCCGCGCTGGACGTGATGCTGTCGCCGGAAGAAGTCGCGTCGTTGGAAGCGCCGTATGTCGCGCATCCGGTGCTTGGATTCTCGTGAGCCGCTTCTTATGAATAAAGCCGTTTTACTGGGCGTCATGCTTGCTGCTGCTGTGTCATTGCCCGCTTCGGTCCAGGCCCAAAGCAACTTGTCGCAGTACCACAACAGGAACCGGGTGCTGCTGATCTTTGCGCCGGGCAAGTCCGACCCACGCTGGCAAAAGCAGAATGTTCTGCTCGAAAATGGCACCGAAGCATTTAGGGATCGTGACCTGGTGCGGCTGGATTATCTGGAAGCAGGTAAAGTGGCGGACACAGCGGTTCAACTGCACTACGGGGTCAAGCCAGGCCAGTTTCGGGTTCTGCTGATTGGCAAAGACGGGCATGTGGCGTCTGGTAGTTCAAGCCCAATCTCTTTGACGGAGCTGACCGAGCAGATTGACCGGATGCCGATGCGCCGCGAAGAAATGCGCCGGCGCGGGCGATGAGCCGCATAATGCTACGGGCATGGGGGCAGCGGCACGGTGAAAAAGAAAACGCTGCCCTGGCCCGGGACGCTTTCGACCCAGATGCGCCCGCCGTGCGCTTCCACAGCCAGCTTGCAGAACGTAAGGCCGAGGCCCGTGGACATCTTGCGGCCTGCTTTGCGGTTTTCCACCTGGCTGAACTTGTCGAAAATCCGCTCAAACGCTTCCAGCGGGACGCCTTCGCCGGTATCGCGCACGGAAAACAGCAGGCTGCGCTCCTCTGTGGCGGCGGCCCGGATTGTAATCGTGCCGCCGGGCGGCGTAAATTTGATGGCGTTGCCGATTAAATTAACTAAAGTGCGCGTCAGTTTGTCTTCGTCCCCTTCCAGCAGCGGCAGGTCCTCGGCGGCTTCGCGCACCAGAGTCAGGGTGCTGAATGCCGCCAGCAGGGCGACTTGCAGGCAGGCACGCCCAATCAGCGCATCCGCCGTCAGCGATGCCTTGATCAGCGGCACGGACTCCTGCTCCATTTTCTCCACGTCCAGCAGGTC
>CAXTRL010000184.1:0-7208 GCA_964246575.1 uncultured Armatimonadales bacterium | reverse complement strand
ACGTGCAGAACGGGTGCAGGGCGCGGTCCTGTCGGCCCCGCCCGAAGTCGTAGCCAATCGCTTTAATCACGCCTTCGCCAAACGACAACTGGACATCTTCGGCATAATCACGCGCCAGAACCGAAGCGTCTACGGCGTTCGGCCCCAGCGCGGCAATAGACTTCACCAGCGCAACGGTGTCCGGCTTCAGCGCCTCAAACAGCGCCCGTGCGTCCGCCGTGGTCATTCCCGGCTCGTACTGGTCCAGCAGAGCGTCATAACGCTCCCCGCCGTGGCCCAGATGGTCGGCGGCCTGCCGGGTCAAATCGAGTATCCGGGACAGCCAGGGCGAAAACTTCCCGTAATCACTGGCCGCCCGCGCTTCGGCCCAATGTCCATGCGCCAGCGCCGTCACCTGCGCCGTTTCCGCCACCAGCGCTTCCGGCAGTTTGGCGGCGTGATCAAAGTCCCGCCGGGCCATCCGCACCAGCGCCGCGTTGTCTGAGTCGGGGTCTTCGCCCGACACCGCCGCTTCCGCCGCGCCCAGCAGCTGGGCGGTCTCGGAACAAGTCATCTTGGCGTGGATGACTTTAGACAGCGCTTCCATCTGCGCCGCCCGGCTTTCCGCCCCGCCCGGCGGCATGTACGTTTGCTGGTCCCAGCCCAGCAACGCGGCAGCTTCCGACAGCGCCTTGATTTCCCCTAACTGGCTTTGCAGCGCATTTACTTCATGCAGCATACTGACTTCTTGCATTTCTTTTCCGGCTTCTATTTCGTGTATCGTTCTTTGCTTGCTTCTTTTCGCCGCAGCCGCCGCGAATCCTGCTTTTTCTTCTTGTGGCACAAAAGAGCGAAAATTTAATTTTCTCTTAACATAAAATGCCCCAAATTCGGTGTATTATAAGTATGCTTTTATATAAATTTATATAAAAGTGATGTGACCAATTCGTTGAAGGAGATTCATATGCCTCGCTCTCAAAAACGCACCGCTCATGCTTTCACGCTGATTGAGCTGCTCGTCGTCATCGCCATTATCGCGATTCTCGCCGCCATTCTTTTCCCCGTCTTCCAAAGTGTCCGCGAAAACGCCCGCCGTGCTTCCTGCCAGTCTAACTTAAAGCAGCTTGGTGTTGCTTTTCTGATGTATGCAGGGGATTACGACGAGTTGATGCCTGCACCTACTGGTGCTGCTGCGACAACGCCTTCCTGGGATACCATTGATAACTATGGGAATGATCCCGATCTTGATGTCTATCTGAAAAATCGCGGCAAAACCGCGGCAAGTGTGTTCGCTTGCCCTGACCTCAACTCAGGTATAGCGGCAGATGTTCCTCCGCTGGCGACAACCGATGACGCCACTGGATTGCCTGCGGTCGGCCAAAAACATTACTACTTCAATTTCCCCCGAACATACACGATGAACAAGTATTTGGCTCAAGGGGCAGATACTTACGTCAGTGGCGGGGTCACAAAAACCTATCCTGTTCCCGACCCTGATGCTTGTAATTCCTTCAGCTTGGCAACACAAGGATCAACTACCGTCCCTGGCTCCTCCACATCAACTACGTTGAGTACAGCTTGTAGCAGTCATTTGGGTTACCTCAGTGGTATCTCTCAATCAAAGCTTGTTGCGCCTGCTGGCACAGTTCTTCTCGTTGAAGGTATTCCTACCTCAGTGAACCAGACCGCATCGCCAAGCAACGGATACTACAATGGCTACACCAATCGCAGTGGCGACTGGACCGCAACTGCGGGTTATTACCCTACTCAGGCTGCCTGCAGTCAGTTTATTGCCTACAAAACGGCAACAACGACTTATCCTGGCCAGACCTGCCAGCAAACCGGTCTCAATGCCTGGCATCGGGGAACCGACGACTATTTGTACTGTGATGGTCATGTAAAATCCCATCGTCCTGCTGTTCAGGGTGCGACCCTGACAACCTCTGCCGCCAGCGATCCTAGCTTAGTAGAGTTCATGGTAGCGCATTGTCGGGATGCGAATGCACCTTGCCCGTAGCCGTCAGTCGCTTCTGATTCGGGCGGCAGGCTTCCTGTAAACCTGCCGCTCTTTCTCTGTTTCAAGGGGGTCTCATGTTTGTTTTTCGTTACGTTTCACTCATGGTTGCTGCTGCTCCCATTCTCGCGGTTGCCGCATCTCCTATTCTTGCTTCTCCAAATGCCGCAAATTCTGCCCCGGCACCGGCGGCAAAACCTGCCGCCGGTCAAGACGATGAGGACAAAGTCTATCCTGCACAGTCATCGGTCGCTGCGAAAACGGCCTTTGGCACGGTTGCCGCGACGGACAAGTCGGTGACGACGGCGCTGGATGCCAAAGCGCTGGCGGCGGCGGCAAAGCTGGTCGGTAAGCCGGGATCGTTCCAGGGAACAGTTGCCAGCGTCTATTCTCCGAAGAACCACGGCTTTACGGCGCTTGACTTCGCGCCGCACTACCGGGACGCTTTGACGGCTGACATCGCTCCGGCGGATTATACCAAGTTCCCTGATTTGATGCAGCTTGCTGGCAAGCATATTCTGGTCAGCGGCAAGTTTGCCGTGCATGGCGGCCAAACCCAGCTCCTCGTCACTTCCCCCGACCAGATCAAGGTTATGCGGTAGAAGAAAAAGCCCCGCCCCCAGCAGGAGGAAAGCAGCAAAAAGCGAACAAGATTGTTCAGCTTTTTGCCGGTTCTCCCGAATTGGGGGCGAAAAGCTTTTCTGAAAAATTTAATCTTCTCTTAACATAAAATGCCCTTGTCTCGGTGTATCATAAGCACAACTTTTATATAAAGTATCGTTGCCTGCCAATGGTCAAAGGAGATTTATTTTATGTTCCACCCTCGAAAGCGCCGTTCAATCTCGGGCTTTACGCTGATTGAGCTGCTCGTCGTCATCGCCATTATCGCGATTCTTGCCGCTATTCTTTTTCCCGTTTTCCAAAAAGTGCGCGAAAACGCCCGCCGGACGACCTGCACTTCCAACATGAAGCAGTTTGCCTTGAGCATTCTGATGTACGCCGGGGACAACGACGAGGCTTTAATGCCGGCGACTGTTGACTCCTGGTGCATCGGCCCCAAAGCGGTTGCCATGAACCCATCCATTGTTTCGGCTGCGAACCCAACCGTCACTCCCCAGGGGCGCGGCCCCCACGTTCTCCTTGCCGGCTACGGCGCGTCGCAGGGTATGTACGCCTGCCCGGATGACAGCGGCATTGGCAGTTTGTCTCAGAACCTGCCCGGACAAGACGCGACCGGCGCGAGTGACCTTCATGCAAGCCTTGCCAACATGCAGGGCGCGACGTTTGCCGACGCTTACGGCCATTCGTACAAGTTCACCAAAGAAAATTACTCGATCACCCAATGCACCGCAGCGGGCGTCTGTTACGGCGGCATCAAGCTCAAAAGCCCGGATGATTTTCTGGTCCCTCTCGGCTCACCCACAGGAACAGACTCAGTTGGCGGAAACCCCAAGTTTTCCACGCCCACAACAAGCACTCAGCTTCCGCTGAGCGTGATGACCCTCAGCTACTTCTCGCAGCCTGCCCAAACAAAAATCATGAAAGACCAGAACTGCCCCTGGGATGCGCCGTTTACGACTAAGGTCGGCAGCGCCACCGTGGCAAACGGCCAGTCCGTCTGGCACAGCGGCGGCGGCAATTGGTGCTTCGCCGATGGCCATGTCAAGTTCCTCAGCTCGACCGACAAAGTCATTGCTTCCAAGAACGTCGCCGGCAGCGTGTACGAAACGAACCGCTTCTGCGACGGGCCGACCGGTGCGCCCCCGGCCGGAACCACGGAGGCCTGCAACTCCGCCGGCATGGTTCGCAGCGTTCCATAAGCGGCTTCCGCTTCCTGCCCCGCTTTCCGACAGGGGAAGTGGGGCTTTTTCACGAACAAGTAATCACGCATAGGTCTACACTCCATGAAACCCACTTTTCTGCCGCTTTTCGCGTTTGGCCTGCTTGCCGCTGCGCCTGTTTCGGCGGCGTCGACCGTGCTGCTCCAGCCTGCGCCGACGGCGTCGGCTGCCGTGACGCCGCCCGCCGACCCGGACCACTTTTTGTTTGTGGTCGGCGGCGACAACCGCTCGACGGGACACGGCTACCCGATGCCGCCGGTGTGGGCGACGATTTGCCGGGAAATCGGCTATATCCACCCGGCGTTCCTGCTGACGACCGGGGACGCGATTGAAGGCTACGGCGACACGCCCGCCGAGGCAAACGCCGAGTATGATGTCTTTCTGCAGGACGTGGCCCTGACCGGCGTTCCCGTGTACTGCGCTCCCGGCAACCATGAGTTCAGCCTGGACCCGGCGCTTCTGCCGGTCTACCAAAAGCGACTCGGCAGGCTGTACGGCTCGTTTGATTACGGCCACAGCCACTTCATCGCCGTCAATTCCAACCCGGTCGGCGCGGACGGCACGGTCAAGGGCGGCAGCATTGACGACGCTGAGTTTCAGTGGCTGGAAGCCGACTTAGAGGCCAGCAAAGGCGCGGCGAACACGTTTGTGTTCCTGCATCATTACGTGTTCGGCCCGCCCGACCCGGACACGCCGGGCGTCGGCAGCGGCTTTGTGGATCTTGCCGCCCGCGACCGCTTCCATGCGCTGATGGTCCGCTACAAAGTCCGGGCCGTATTCTGCGGCCATAACCATATCTACTGGCACAAAGTCGTGGACGGCGTGGACTACTTTATTTCCGGCGGCGGCGGTGCGCCGCTGGACGCTTCCCCGGAAAACGGCGGCTACCTGCATTATGTCACGGTGCAGGTAGACGGCACGGCGCTGACTACCACTGTCTTGCAGCCGGAGCATCTGGAAGTCGCTTACCCGGACGGCGAACGTAAAATTGGGCCGTCCCAGCGGGTGTGGGCCACCAACACAAACTTTGAGCCGGTTACCGTCAATCATCTGATCCTGCATGTCGCCGCGCCGCCCGCCGGGGTGCCGCTGGGGGTAACCTCCGTGCTGGCCTACAAAAAGAAGCCCAAGCCCGGCATGGCCCGTATTCTCAGCGTGTCGCCCGGCGCTGAACCAGGCACGGTGGATGTAGTCGTATCGGCCCTGCTGCCGAAAGCGCGGACAGCGGAAATCACGGTCGCACCCGCGAAATAGACGCCTGCAAAATTCCCAAATCCGTGCTACAATGGAACTGATCTGATCGCTCAGCGATTGAGCAATTATTCCAATCACGGAGATGCCTAGACGTGTTACGCTGGTCTCGGGTGCGGCTGTATCTTTCCATTCTTTCCTGCGAAGGCTTGTTTGCGACCCTGCGCGAACGGGTGCAGTTTGCGCCGTCCCAACCCCAGCGAAAAAAGGCTGGCGCAAAAGAAGAAAGAAAAGAAGAGCGCGGCGGCAAGACCCTTGCCATGCCGCGCTTCTACGATTATGCCGGGGCGATGCACGTCCATTCCACCTACAGCGACGGCGCGGGAACCGTGGAAGACATCGCGGCGGCGGCAAACCGGGCCGGGCTGGATTTCGTGGTCCTGTGCGACCATTCCACGCTTCAAGCCCATACGGATGGGCGGGACGGCTGGCGCGGGCGGACCCTGGTGCTGATCGGCACGGAAATCACGACTGACGCCGGGCATCTGCTGGCGCTGGGCGTGCCTGACAGTTTTCTGCCCGCGCCGCATGACGCGGAGCCGGCTCAAACCGCCATTCAGCAAAGCGGCGGCCTCGGCTTTGTTGCCCTGCCGTGCGACTTAAAAGACCACTGGCGCGATTTCAGCCGGATGCAGGACGGCATCGGCCTGGAAGTTTTCAACTTAAGTGCGATTGCCCGCACCAAGATCAACCTGCCGGGGCTGGTGGAAGTCTGGCGGCGCTACAACAGCCGGGACCCCCAAAAAGCGTTTCACATGGTCGCCGCACGTCCTGCCCCAGAGCTGCGGCTGTGGGACCACCTGACTGCTGCGCCGGAGCCGGGCCGGCCTGCCCGCCGCGTAGTAGGGATTGCGTCGCTGGACGCTCACGCCGTGATGAAGTTCGCCCGCCGCTCGTATCCATTCCCGACGTATGAAGAAACATTTCGAACGCTCCGAACGCATTTGCTGACGTCTGAGCCGCTGTCTTATGGGGAAGGAAGCCGCAAGTCCAATCATGCCAAAGACGACGCGCTGATCCATCAATCTTTAGCCCTCGGCCACTGCTACATGGCATATGATAATTACGCCGACCCGACCGGCTTTACGTTTGAAGCCAGCCTGGCGGACATGCCCGCCGGCCAAGCGCCGACCGCTTTCATGGGCGATGCGCTGCCGCTCCCAGTGGGAAATGCTTCCCGCGAGTCGCTTGTGCTGACTGCCCAGGCTCCGCGCACCCGCTCACTGGTGCGCTTGTACCACGACGGACGCCTTGTGGCGGCGGCGCGGGGCGGACGCCTGGACTACGCCGTCCAAGCGCCGGGCGTCTACCGCATTGAGGTGTTTTTGTACCGCCATCGCCTCGGCAGCCTGTGTTTTGGGGCCAAGCCCTGGATCTTCAGCAACCCGATCTATGTGCAGCCGTCCACGCTGCCTGCGGCGGCTTCTTCCCCAACCCAATCCGCTGAGTCTTCCGCGCAGACCCGCGTAAACTAAGCCGCTTAGCAAATCTCTTAACATTCTCTTAATATAAAGCAGGTACACTCGCCGCTGACAGCAACATGTTAATGCAGGGCGCCAGTTCTTGCAAAGGAGAATGATAAATGATCGTGTTGACACAGACAGGCAAAGCCGCCGCGCTGGCCGCCGTCGTTTTTGCCCTTTTCGGCGGCGCTAAAGTGCAGGCGCAGGACCTCAACGGGGCCGGGGCGACTTTCCCCGCGCCGCTGTATTTGAAGTGGTTCCAGGAATACAAGCAGGAAACGGGCGTCCAGATCAACTACCAGGCGAATGGCTCCGGCGGCGGCATTAAGGACATCACCGGCCATGTTGTGGACTTCGGAGCGTCGGACGCGCCCATGAACGCGGATGAGCTGCGCGGTGCGCCCGGCATTCTCCACATCCCGACCGTTGCTGGCCCGGTCTGTATCTCGTACAACATTCCCGGCATCGGCCCCGGCCTCAGCTTGTCCGGCGATGTCATCGCCGACATTTTCCAGGGCAAGATCACCCGGTGGAACGACCCGCGCATCGCGGGCGAGAACCACGGCACGAAGCTGCCCGGCACTGCCATCTTTACCGCGCACCGCTCGGACGGCTCCGGCACGACCAACATCTTCACCACCTATCTCGGCGAAGTCAGCC
>CAXTRL010000183.1:0-7267 GCA_964246575.1 uncultured Armatimonadales bacterium | reverse complement strand
GGTCATGACCGACGCGCTGGCCAAGACGGCGCACGTCACGCCGGCTAGACTAGGAACGGCGCCAAGCCAGGCTGCCGGCTGGAGAAAAAGCGCTCGAAGAGAGAGCGTCCGAAGAGGTAAACTCATAAAAGTGATCCTTCCACGAAAAGAGACTGATCTGAAAAAACTGCTCAAGCGAAAAGTGAAGACATGCAAGCTAAGCGATCAAGCCAAGCGATGTGCCGGCCATGCGCCGCTTTGCAGGTGTCCGTCTCAGCCTGCGGCACGGAGCTGCCTGCGCCGGCAATCTTTTATTCAATTGTACTGAGCGGGAAGTCTGCGATGACCTGCAGGAACAATGAAGAAGGGGGTAGTGCGTCCGGCGACACTGCCGAACGTGCGGAATTATACCAGCGAAACCCAGCAAAAGTGCCGGCTTTTGGTTAACATTGGGTTACGAACAAAGTCATACAAAAAATGAAAAAACCGAGGAACAAAAGTTCCTCGGTTTTTCGTATGCTGCGATGCTGAATACTGCTGTCCTAAACTAGCGCCAGCCGTGAACCGCCATGCCAAATACGATTTGACTTAAAATGCCGGGCTTGAGGTAATCGTAAAACGACGGCTCCGGGGCGCTGCCCTGGGCCAGCGCTTCCAATTGTGCAGAAGTAAACTCTATATCCAGCGACAGGAGATTGTCCTGCACCTGCTCCGGTTTGCTTGCGCCGATAATCGTGGATGTGATGCCAGGCTGCATCGCGGCCCACGCCAAAGCAACCTGTGCCGGCGGGCGGCCCATCTCAGCGGCGACGGCTCGCAGCGCGTCTAAAATGCGCCAATTGCGGTCCGTGAACTTGGTATCCCCAAACGGGTTTGCGCCGCTGAGGCGGCCTGCGCCTACGCTATTTGCGCCGCCGCTGCCGCGCTGGTACTTGCCGGCTAGAAAGCCGCCTGCCAACGGACTCCAGGGCATCATACCGAGGCCGCACTCGCGGGCGGCGGGCAGATGTTCCTGCTCAATTTCGCGTGCGACCAGCGAGTATTCCATCTGCAAGGCAATGGGGCCGGGAATGGAATGCGCCGCCGCCAGCGTGGACATCTTCGTCGCGTACCAGGCCGGAACGTCGGACAAGCCGAAGTACCTAATCTTGCCCATGCGCTGCAAGTCCCCCAAGGATTGCAGCGTTTCCTCGACCGGCGTCACGGTGTCCCAAATGTGCATCCAGTACAAATCTATGTAATCGGTCCCAAGACGCTTGAGCGAGCTTTCTAAAGCGCGGACCATGTTCTTGCGCCCGTTGCCGGCGGCGTTCGGGTTGCCGTCCTCGGCGGAAAACGAGAACTTGGTCGCCAAGACGATTTTGTCGCGCAAGCGGCGCTTTTGGACAAAACCGGCCAGCATTTCCTCGGAGCGTCCCCCGGCGTAGGCTTCGGCGGTGTCCACAAAGTTGCCGCCTGCGTCCGCATAGGCGTTAAAGACAGCTTCTGAAACAGCGTCATCCGATCCCCAGCGCTGCGTTCCGAACGTCATGGTGCCGAGCGCCAGCGGGCTGACAACGAGGCCGGAGCGGCCCAGCGTGCGAAAATCAGTCAAGTTCACGGTGTTTTCCTTTGATCAGCTTTGGTTCAGCGAAGCCATATCAATCACAAAGCGGTAGCGCACGTCGCTTTTCAAGACGCGCTCAAACGCCGTGTTGATGTCCTGAATCCGGATCATCTCCACGTCGGCGGTGACGCCATGCGTGGCGCAGAAGTCCAGCATTTCCTGGGTTTCGGCAATGCCGCCCGCGCCGGAACCCGCCAGGGACTTACGGCCTCCCATCAGCGAAACGCCGAGAAGCGCGGGTTCAATGGCGTCAAGCTGCCCGACCAGAATGTGCGTGCCGTCAAGTTTCAGCGTGGCTAAGTAGGGGTTCAGATCATGGGCGCTCGGCACGGTGTCCAAAATGAAATGGAAGGAGTTGGCTGCCGCCGTCATCTGTGCTGGGTCGGTGGACAAAACGACATGGTCCGCACCGAGCCGCCGCGCTTCTTCTTCTTTGCCGGGAGTGCGCGTGAACAGGGTCACTTCCGCGCCGAGCGCTTTGGCGAATTTGAGGCCCAGATGGCCCAGCCCGCCGAGGCCGACGACGGCCACTTTGTGGCCCGGCCCGATTTTCCAGTGCTTCAGCGGCGAGTAAGTGGTGATGCCCGCGCACAGCAGCGGCCCGGCGGTCTTGGGGTCCAGCGCATCAGGGATATGCAGCACAAACCGGTCCGACGCGATAATTTGGGTTGAGTAGCCGCCGTAAGTCGGTGAGCCGTCATGCCGGTCTGTGGAACCGTAAGTGCCGGTTGGGTACTTTTCGCAGTAGACTTCCAGCCCGGCCTGGCAAGAAGCGCATTCGCGGCAGGAGTCGACCAGAACGCCCACGCCTACTGTCTCGCCGATCTTGAAGCTCGTCACGTCGGGACCGACCGCCGAAACACGCCCGACAATCTCATGGCCCGGCACCAGAGGATAAGTGCTGTAGCCCCAGTCGTTGCGGGAAAAGTGGATGTCGGTGTGGCAGACGCCGCAGTACAAGATGTCAATCGTCACATCATCCGGGCGCGGGTCTCGCCGCGTAAAGTCCCAGGGCGCGACCGGCGCGTCGGCGGATTGGGCGGCATAGCCGTGAACAGCGAGGGTCATGAGTTTCTCCTGTGTGCTAAAAATTTGCTGTTCTTAGGATACTCGCGCGGGGAGTGAAACCAATAACCCGCTTCTGCACGATTATTGCCTAATCCTGCAAAGCGGGTATAGTAGACGCATGAAATATGAAAGTATGGAAAACCAATTGGGTGATAAGCAGGCCGAGCTGACGGCGCCTTTGGACAAGCTGACCGACGCCGACGGCAACCACCAAACCGCCATCGGGCCGCTGCCCCTGCACCGGCTGTCCGCGCCGTCCCCGCCGGTCCACGGCGTCCTAAAGCCGACATTCTGCCTGGTCGCGCAGGGCAGCAAGCTGACCGTGCTGGGAGAAGAAACCCACACCCACGACACGCTGCGCTTTCTGCTGCTGTCGGTAGACCTGCCGCTCACCGTGCAGGTGACGGAAGCGTCGCCCGACGCGCCGTATTTGGGGCTGTGTTTAGACATTGACCCGCGCCAAATCGGAGCGCTGCTGCTGGAAATGGCTTCTGCTGAAGATGCTACGCCGCCTGCCGCCCCTACCACCTCCGCCCGCTCCCTGTCGCTGAGCCGCACCGACGCACCACTTTTAGACGCTTCCCTGCGCCTTCTGCGGCTTTTGGAAACGCCCGCCGACGTGCCGATGCTGGCCCCGCCGGCCGTGCGCGAGATTTTGTACCGCCTGCTGACGGGTGAACAAGGGCCGCGCCTACGCCAGATCGCCGTCCATAACAGCCTGACCCAGCGGGTCGCGCGGGCAACCGACTGGACCAAGCGTCATTATGCCGAGCCGCTGTCTATTGAGACCATTGCCCAGGAAGTCTGCATGAGCGCGTCGGGCCTGCACCACCACTTCAAGGCCGTCACCGCCCTCAGCCCCTTGCAGTACCAGAAGCATCTGCGGCTTCAAGAAGCCCGCCGCCTCATGCTCTCCGAAGCCATCGACGCCGCCACCGCCGGCTACCGTGTCGGCTACCAAAGCCCTTCCCAGTTCAGCCGCGAATACCGCCGCTTGTTCGGCGCCCCGCCCCGCCAAGACCTCGCCCGCCTACGCGGCGCGTCCTAGCGTGAATTAACGAGAAAGACCTCTTCGCGTATGTTGATGTTTAAGGCTTGAATAATGGCGCTGACTCGTGCCATGCTGGCGGACGCATATTCAGTGGCTTCATAACGCTGGATTTGCTGTTCTTTCAGACCTAAACGGACTGCAAGCTCGCGCTGGCTTAGGCCGGAAGCAATCCGCGCTTTGATGAGTGTGCGGGGCAGCTCGTCAAATGATTCAAGCTGAAACGACTGCTGCCGCCCGGCGAGAAGCGCCTCATAGTCTTGAAGTTCGGATTGCAGGCTTTCCCACTGGCTGCGAAGCGCGTCCTGCTCCGCTTTGCGTAAAAGTGGGTGCAAAGCCTCACTTGCCGCCGGGTTCGCCTGCATCTCCGCTAATGCCTGCGCGAACTTCTGTGCCTGCGCTTTTGTGATCCGATATTGTCGCTCGTTTTTGATCATAGTAAGCTTTCTAAATCCAGCGCAACAATGCCTTTAGGCCGCCCGTCACGGTCCCGCTGAAAGAACTCCAAAAATGTCCGCCCGCTGAGACCTTCCGGCAATTGAGCCGGAAAGAATTCGCCGCCAAACTGCGCTTTCTGATGTGCGCGTCCGGCCTGAAAGTCAAAGAAGACTGCCGGAACTAAGTTTGCATCAACACCCGCAATATCCCAGCACACATCAAAATCGCCGGGTTCGGGCTTTAAGGAAACAAAACTGCCATCTACATAGGCCAGGCGGCAACCTGCCGATTTCAATAAACGCAGTGCCCGAAGCAAGCCTGTGATCAAATCCCGGCGTGTTTCCGTCTGCCCAAAGCGTCCCAAGAACTCCGGCCATTCAGCCGTATGGATGCCTCGTGGCAGCATTCCGTCTCGGCGAAACTTTGGTATCATGCTATCCCTTGCTTTTGATCCTTCGTATTTTCGTCAACACAATTATATCGTTTTGTTGGCCTTGCGTCAAGCATGTTCTGCTGCTTTGACAACTTTGCCCTTAATTTGCTATAATTGATACTCAATGCGGCTGAAGAAATTGCAATTGCAGGGGTTTAAGACCTTTGCGGATAAAACGGAAATCGAGTTCGCGGAAGGCGTCACGGCGATTGTCGGGCCGAACGGGTCGGGCAAGTCCAATCTCGGCGACGCGGTGCTGTGGGTGCTGGGCGAGCAGAAGGCGTCGGCTCTGCGCGGCGCGAAGGCCGCCGATGTGATCTTTAGCGGCAGCGAGGGACGCCGGGCGTCGGGCATGGCGGAAGTGTCGCTGACGGTGGACAACTCGGACGGTGGGCTGCCGCTGGAGTTCGGCGAAGTGACGATCACCCGCCGGGCGTACCGGACAGGTGAAGGCGAATACTTCCTCAACAAAACTCCCTGCCGATTGAAAGACATTTACGAGCTGTTTTTAGACACCGGGGTCGGGCGCGAGTCGTATTCTCTTGTTAATCAAGGCCAGATTGACGCCGTGCTGTCGGTCAACGCCGAAGACCGGCGCGGGCTGTTTGAGGAAGCGGCGGGGATCAAAAAGTACCGGGTCAAAAAGCGCGAAAGCTTGCGGAAACTCGAAGCCACCGAAACCAATCTGCTGCGGGTGCGGGACATCCAAAGCGAAATCACAGGCCGCGTCGAGCCGCTGCGCCGTCAAGCGGAGCGGGCGGAAACGCATCAGCGTCTTAAAGCCCGTCTCAAAGCCATTGAAAGCAGCCTGCTGATCTGCGACCTGCGCTTTGCGAGTCTTCAGCTTGAGACCGCGAAGCAGGCCCGCGAAGAACAGCAAACGGCGGCATCGGGCTACGGCAAGCGCCTGGCGGACGCCGAAGCCGAAGCGCAGGACATCGCCGAGCGTCATGCCGACGCCGAAGCGGCGCTGGAACGCTGCCGCACGGCCTACGGCGCGGCGCGGACGGCGGCGGAGCGGGCGGAAAGCGGGCGGGCACTGGCCGCGCAGCGGGCCGAAGGGCTGACCCAGGCCCAGCGTCAAACGGCGGGCGAGCTGGAAGAATTGGGGGAACGCCGGGACACGCTTCGGCGGCAGATCGCAGAGTTAGACGCCGAGCTTGCCGGAATTCGCACGGAGGAAACCGACCTGCGCCGGGAAGTCGGCACGCGGCAGGCGGCAGTGCAGGCGCTTGGAGAACGCATCGCGGGGTTGACCCGGCAGGCGGAGCGGCGGCGCACCGAAAGCCTCGCGCTGGGGCGGCGTCTGGCCGCGCGGGAAGCCGACGCCGCACGGGCCGGGGCAAGGGTGGCGGAATTGGAAGCGGGAGAACCGAGGATTGCCGCCGAGGCCGAACGTCTGGCGGCGGCGGCGCGTGAGCTGGGAACCGAAGCGGTCACGGCGCGGGCGGCGGCGGACGCGGCCAAGACTGCGCTGGGAACGGCGGAACTTGCCGTGACGAATTCGCTCACCAAGCGCGATGCGGCGCGGGCGGCGGTGCAGGCGGCGCAGGCTGGGGCGCAGGCGGCGCAGTCGGCGGCGGTCGCGCTGTCCACCCGTCTGCGAACATTGCAGGAGATGGAAGCGGCACAGGAAGGCTACTTCGCGGGCGTCAAAGCAGTGTTTGACGCCAAAAAGCACGGGGCGCTGCACGGCGAGTTTACCGTAGTCGCCGACTCGTTTGAAACGCCCGCCGGGTTTGAAGTGGCCTTAGAAACGGCCCTTGCAGCCAGTTTGCAGGACATCATTACGGACACGGAAGACGCCGCCAAAGCTGCGATTGCCTTTCTGCATGAGCATCGGGCGGGCCGGGCGACGTTTCTGCCGCTGAACCGGATGCGTCCGGGGCGGGACACATTAGATCTTCGGGACGTGGAAGGACGTAGCGGCGTCCTCGGTGCGGCCTTAGAAATCATCACGTTTGATCCGAAGTTCCGGCCCGCTTTAGAAGTGCTGCTGGGGCGCGTGTTCGTCTGCGAGGCTTTAGAGGACGCCCTGCGGGCGTCGGCGCTTGCTAAGGGCTGGAACCGGATCGTAACCCGCACCGGCGAGATTGTCCTGCCCACCGGAGCGCTGTCCGGCGGGCGTCAGTCGGGGCGCACGGCAAACATTTTAGGCCGCAAGACCGAGATTGCATCAGGGCAGGCTGAACTGAAGGCCAAAGAAAAAGCGTTGGACGCAGGCCGCCGCGAGCTGACACAAGCGGAAGCTACGCGGGAAGCGGCGGAGCGGGCGGCGTCGGAAGCGCAAAGCGTCAGGCAGTCGGCGCAGGGAGCCAAAACCGACGCCGAGCGCCGGGCCGAGCGAGCGGTTCAAGAAATGCGGCGAGCGGAAGACGCGCATCTTCAGAGCATCCGGCGCATCGAGTCCGCCGACGCGACGCTGGCGCAGGCGCGGGACCATGCCGCCCGCATGGCGTCCGCGCTGGCTTCGGAAACCGTGGAAACGACGGGAGCCGATGACGTTCAATCCGCCGAAGCCGAACAGTTGACCTTGCTCACAATGGAGCGCGACGGCCTGCAAGCCGAGCTGACGGCAGTGCGGATCAGTTTGGCGACGGCCAGCGAAAGAACCAGCAGTTTGGATCGGGCGCTGCGAAGCGCCAAAGGCGAGGGCGACGCTCTGACAGCCCAGGAAGATCGCCGGACCCGCCAA
>CAXTRL010000182.1:0-7284 GCA_964246575.1 uncultured Armatimonadales bacterium | reverse complement strand
GGGCGGCGACAAGCCAGGGGGCTTGGACAAACTTCAGGCACTCAATGCCGAAGCAGAACAGCACGGCAGCCAGCGCAGCGCGAAACGTCGGCAGGCGCGGAAACGAAAACCCGACCAGCCAGAAGGCCATGACGGCGTAGAGAATGTCCCCGGCGTTCTTCGCCAGCCAGGGCGGCAGCAGGAACGAAAACTTGCGGGAAGCCAATCCCAAAATGATGGTCAGGCCGATCAGCAGCGCGTAGACAAGCCGGTCTCTTTTTTGATCTTTGTTTTCCATGACAGACATTTTTTAGAAAACCAGACAAAATCCCCACCGCCGGGTGCAGTTTAAGAACAGCAAACCATGATGAACCCAATAGACATTGAAGCGTTAGAATACCACGAGAAAGCGCCGCACGGCAAGCTGGAAATCGTGCCGACAAAACCGTGTTTCACGCAGCACGACCTGGCGCTGGCATACACGCCCGGCGTTGCCGCGCCGTGCCGGGCGATCCAGCAGAACCCGAACGATGCGTTTTTGTATACTGGGCGCGGCAACCTGGTGGCAGTGATTACTAACGGAACGGCGGTGCTGGGTCTGGGCAGCATCGGGGCACTGGCGGCAAAGCCGGTCATGGAAGGAAAGGCGCTGCTGTTTAAGCGGTTCGCGGATTTAGATGCAATTGATCTGGAACTGGACACGACCGACCCGGAAAAGTTCATCCAAGCCGTGCAGCTTATGGAGCCGAGCTTTGGCGGAATTAACTTGGAAGACATCAAGGCTCCTGAATGCTTTGAGATTGAAGCGCGGCTGCGGGAAGCCATGAATATCCCTGTGTTCCATGACGACCAGCACGGCACGGCGATTATCTCCGGCGCGGCGCTCTTGAATGCGCTGGAGCTGGTCGGCAAGCGGATTGAGGATGTGCGGATTGTTTTCAGCGGTGCAGGCGCGGCGGCAATCGCGTCGGCGCGGTACTACTGCGTGCTTGGGGCCAAGCGCGACCATATACTCATGGCGGACATCCACGGCGTCGTAAGCCCAAACCGGGAGCCGAAGCCGGACGTGGTGCAGGCGGAGTTCGCAGCGGACACACCCTGCCGGACGCTTGCGGACGCGCTGGTGGGGGCAGACGTGTTTGTCGGCCTGTCGGCGGGCGGTATTGTGTCGCCGGCCATGATTGCGCCGATGGCGGCAAGTCCGATTATCTTTGCGCTGGCTAATCCTGATGCTGAGATTGGATACCTTGAAGCAAAAGCGGCCCGGCCGGACGCGATCGTGGCGACAGGCCGCTCGGATTTTCCAAACCAGGTCAACAACGTGCTTGGCTTTCCGTTTCTGTTTCGGGGCGCTTTGGACGCCCGCGCAACCGAAATCAACGAAGTGATGAAAATGGCGGCCTCGCGGGCGCTGGCGGCGCTGGCGCGGGAAGACGTGCCGGATGCGGTCGCCAAAGCCTACGGCCTGGACGCCCTGCGCTTTGGGCCGGATTATCTGATTCCCAAGCCGCTGGACCCGCGCGTTCTGCTGTGGGTCGCGCCGGCGGTGGCGGAGGCGGCGATGGAGTCCGGGGTGGCCCGCGTCCAAGTAGACCCGCAGAAGTACCCGGAGCTGCTGGAAGCGCGGCTCGGCAAGTCCCGCGAAATGATGCGGATTGTGTTCAACAAAGCCAAAGCAAGCCCCAAGCGGATCGTGCTGTCGGAAGGCGAGCATGAAAAGATGATCCGCGCCGCGTACCAATTGGCGGAAGAGCGGATCGCCCGGCCTGTTCTCTTGGGAAATGTTCAAACGATAGCCGCAAAGGCCGCCGCCATGCTGCTCAATTTGAAGGGTGTGGAAGTGCTTGACCCGGCCTTCTCGCCTCGGCACGAGGATTATTTGGCGCACCTGCTGGCGCTGCGTCAGCGCAAAGGCGTGACGCGCCGGGAAGCCGAGGAGCTGATCCGGCGTTCTGACTACTTCGCGTCTGTGATGGTGGATCTGGGCGATGCCGACGGCATGGTGTCCGGCATCAATTCCTACTATCCCGAAGGGCTGCGGCCGCCGCTGCAAATTATCCGCGCCGCATCGGGCGGGCGCAATGTCGCGGGTGTTTACCTGGTCGCTACGCGCCATAAAGTGCTGTTTTTTGCGGACACGACCGTTAACATTGACCCTGACCCGGAAACGCTGGTGGAGATTGCGCTGCTGACCGCCCGGCTGGCGGAAAGCTTTGAAATCAAGCCTCGGATCGCCATGCTGAGTTTTTCCAACTTCGGCAGCGTCCGCCATCCCCGCGCCGACAAGATGCGCCGGGCGGCGGAGATTCTGGCGGAGCGTGCGCCGGACCTGCATGTGGACGGTGAGGTTCAAGCCAGCACCGCTCTCGTGAGCGAGATTTTAAACGGGACGTATCCCTTTAACCGTTTGGGCGCGGAAGCGAATGTTTTGATCTTCCCCAGCTTGGAAGCCGGCAACATCGGCTACAAGCTGGTGCAGCAGCTCGCGCAGGCGGAAGTGATTGGCCCAATCTTGGTCGGAATGCGAAAGCCCGTCCATGTCTTGCAGCGCGGCGACGAAGTCAAAGACATTGTCAATCTCGCCGCCCTCGCCGTACTGGAAGCGCAGCAGCGGGAGATCGGAAACCACGGATTGAAATCCGTGGCTGGATAGCCTTCGGCTGATTGGAACAAACCGGGACGGTATACGGAGTAATGCGTTCTGACGCACATTGTCCTGCGGACAAAAAGAACTACATCCAGCGAAGTTGGTCTTCTGTCCGCAGGACAGCCAGCACGCAGTGCTATTCAGCCACGGAATTTATTCCGTGGAAAGGAAAATATCCTATGCCAAATTCTAACTCTCTCATTGATCCAAAGCAGACCCAGGAACGGACCTCCTTCCAGACAAGCGCGGCGTGGGCGCCGGAGCTTCAGCTTGGGTCGGATGTCGCCATGTGCTACGGGATTGACCCGACCCTGGCGGAGCGCATTGCAGGCTGGAAGGCGCAGGGCTACCGGGTGCATGTGATGACCGGCGTTTCGTGGGGCGAGTACCAGGACTACTTGTACGGGCGCTTTGACGGCGTCAACCATGAAGATGAGGCGCAAACCGAGCGGAGCGGCCACAAAATCTCGCACGGCGGCGACGTGTACTATATGTCGCCGGGGGAGAGCTTCGGCAGGTTTTTGTCGCAGGGGGTGGGGCGGGCGCTGGACGCCGGGGCGGAAGGCATTCATCTGGAAGAACCGGAGTTCTGGGTGCGGGCCGGCTGGAGCCAGGGCTTCCGGCGCGAATGGAAAGCGTATTACAATGAAGACTGGACTGCCCCGGATACGTCGCCCGACGCCCAGTACCGGGCGTCGCAGCTCAAGTATTATCTGTACCGCCGGGCATTAACGCAAATCTTTGACTTCGTTAAAGACTACAACAAAGAGCACGGCACGGACGCCAAGTGCTATGTCCCGACCCACAGCCTTATCAACTACGCGCACTGGGCGATTGTCAGCCCCGAATCCAGTCTGCTTAAAGTGGGTGCGGACGGCTTTATCGCCCAAGTTTGGACCGGCACGGCCCGCGAGCCGAACGTCTATGAGGGCGTCAAAAAAGAGCGGACGTTTGAGACGGCGTTTCTGGAATACGGCGCGATGATGAATGTCGTCCGCGCTGGAAACAAGACCGTCTGGTTCCTGAACGACCCCATTGAAGACAATCCCGACTATTCCTGGCGCAACTACCGCTTCAACTGGGAAAGCACGCTGACCGCGTCGCTCTTGTGGCCGCAGGTCTGGCGCTTTGAGGTCATGCCCTGGCCGGAGCGCATCTTCCGGGGCCGTTACCCGAAGCTGGACCGAGCCGAGCGCACTGCCGGCAAGCCCGTCGAAAAAGAGCCGCTGCCGAAAGCCTATGGCACTGAGCTGATGACCGTGATTAACGCCCTGAACGACATGGACCAGCCGCAAACCGAATGGACCTGCGGGACACAGGGCGTCGGCGTTCTTGTCGCCGACACGATGATGTTCCAGCGCGGCGGGCCGTCGCCGTCCGACCCGAACCTCGGCTCTTTTTATGGCCTGGCAATGCCGCTCCTAAAGCATGGCCTGCCGGTTGAGCCGGTCCAAATGGAGAACGCGCCCCTGCCCGGCGCTTTGTCCCCATACAAAATCCTGCTCCTGACCTATGAGGGCATGAAGCCGGCAGCAGCCGAAGACAGCATGGCGCTGGCGGAGTGGGTCAAGAGCGGCGGCGTCCTTGTATTCGTGGACGACGACAAAGATCCCTTCAACGCCGTCCGCGCCTGGTGGAACACGGCTCCCCATTCGTATCCGACACCTCGTGCCGCTTTCTTTGACCACTTAGGCATCAGCGCGGACACACCCGGCGGAACGCACCCTATCGGACAAGGCACACTGATTTATGATCTTGTCAGCCCCGCTGCGCTGACTTACCAGGCCGATGGGGCCGATCATGTCCGCAGCCTCGTTGAAAGCGCCTGCCTTGCCGCCGACATTAGGTACGAGGAAACCAATTTCCTATCTCTGCGCCGTGGCCCGTACTTTGTCGCCGCCGGTCTCGACGAGTCGCTTCCCGACGCCCCGCTCATTCTGACGGGCTGCTTTTTAGATCTCTTTGACGCCGATTTGCCGATCTTGAACTCTGTTACCCTGACTCCCGGCCACCGGGCGCTGCTGCTGGATTTGGACCGGGTGGAAGACCGAAACCCCGTGATCCTCGCGGCGGCTTGCAAGACGCTTGGGATGGAAGCTCTTGCAGACGGCGGCGGCTTCCGGGTTCATGCTGCCGCGCCGGACAACACCGAAGCCGCCGTCCGCCTGCGCCTGGACGCCCCGCCGGCCTCCGTGATGCTGGATGACCAGCCGCTTCCAGCAAGCGCCCAAGTTTGGGATGCCGAGACGCACACGCTCCTGCTGCGCTTTCCCAACTCCGCATCGGGCCACTGGATCATGCTGCGCTGATTGCAGCTTGGCAGCAGCTTATCCCCGCAAACGGCTGGGCTGAACCTGTCGCCGAGCGGTGCTGCGAAAGCGCCGCTTTGCGGCTGCTAGGTTTGCGGGTATTATGATGTCATGTCCCACCAAGAATCGGAAGCAGTGTCGGAAGAAGAGTCGGAAGAAGAGTCGGAAGACGGCTTATTCCTCAGGCGTCTGCTGCCGCACCGCACACTTGCCGACCGCGTCAACGAGTCTGCCCCCCCGCTCCCGGACAGCAGGGAGCGCACGCAAAAAGAAGAAAACCTCCAGTTGGCACACCAGTTGGAGCAGCAGTCGCGTTTGTTCGACACGGCGCTCAGTTCCATCAGCGACTTCGCTTATATCTTTGACCATAACGGCCGCTTTCGGTATTCCAACCGGGCGCTGCTTGACTTGCTCAGTGTCAGTCTCAGCGAGATCATTGGGAAAAACTTTTTTGATCTCAACTACCCGCAGGATGTGGCCGCGCGGCTCCAAAGACAGATCCAGCAGGTCTTCGAGACCGGCCAGACCGTCAAGGATGAAACGCCCTTTACCAGCCCTACCGGCAAGGCCGGCTTCTACGAATACATCTTCACGCCCGTTTTCGCTGCCGACGGTAGTGCCGTAGAGGCAGTCGCCGGCTCGACACGCGACATTACCGAGCGCAAACAAAACGAACGGCAGCAGACGTTTCTGTTGAAACTCAACGACGCGCTGCGCCCGCTCGCTGACCCGGCACAGATTCAGCAAGCGGCAATGCGTGTTCTCGGCCAGCATCTCGGCGCAACCCTTTCGCAGTATTATGAAGTCGAGCCGAACGACGAATGGCTCATCTCAGAAGGCGGTTACGCCAACGGTGTGCCGCCTGTGCTAGGGCGCATCCGTATGGATAACTTTGGAGCATACGTCAAAGAAGCGTTCCGTGCCGAACAAATGATTTCCGTTGCCGATGCCTCGGCGGATCCGCGCGTGAGCGCGGAGGAATTGAAAGCGTATGACTTGTTCGGCCTCCGCGCATTTCTCGGCATTCCGCTTGTCAAGGCCGGCCGGTTCGTGGCTTCGCTTGGAATCCATCACGCCACGCGGCGCGATTGGACATCGGAAGAAGTCGCTATCGCCAAGGAAACAGCGCAAACGACATGGGCGGCGGTCGAACGCGCCCACGCAGAAGAAGCGCTGCGCGAAAGCGAGCAAAAGTACCACGCGCTCCTTGAGGCATCGCCAGTGCCGTTTTTAGTCCTGACGCCGGAGCCGCCAAACTTCACCATCACCGCAGCGAATAACGCTTACTTGGCGGCTACCATGACGACGCGCGAGGATCTCATCGGGCGCAAGGTGCTTGATGTCTTCACTGATGATCCAAACCGCCCAAACGCAGATGGGCCGGACCAGTTCCGCGCCTCCCTGGCCCGTGTGCTGAAATCGGGGCAACCGGACGTGCTGCCTCGCCTCCGGTACGACATCGTCCGTCCGGACGGCGAGTTCGAGCCGCGCTGGTGGCTGTCAATCAGCGCACCCGTGTTCGATGCCTCCGGCCGGGTTTCGGCCATCATCTATCAGGTTACTGACGCTACCCAGCAGTACCTTGCCGAAGTGGCCGCGCAGGAGTATCAGGTGCGGCAGGCATTCCTGCTGAAACTCAACGACACGCTGCGCCCGCTGGCCGACGCGGCGGAAATTCAGCGGACGGCGACACGATTGATCGGCGAGTATCTTGCTCTTGACCGCGCGATGTATGCCGAGATTACGCCCGACGGCGAAACGGTCGTTGTGACTGACAACTATCTCAGCGTCCGTTTCCCGCCGTTCATCGGCGGGTTCCCGCTGGCGGCTTACGGCTCGATCTTCAACAAACTCCGCGACGGCGAACCGCTCGTTGTCACGGACATCGACGCGGAAACTGGATTAACGGAAGAAGAAAAGACGAACTACAAGAAAATCGGCTCGACTGCATTCGTGACCATCCCGCTCATCAAAGGCGGACGCTGGGTTGCAAATCTTGTTAGTCATCAGGGTGAGCCGCGCTGCTGGACGACGGAAGAAATCGCCGTTTTGCAGGAAACAGCGGAGCGCACCTGGGCCGCCGTGGAGCGTGCCCGCGCGGAAGAAGCGCTGCGTGAGAGTGAAGAGCGCATCCGTATTCAGAAAGAAGCATTTCAATCGGCAATCAACGGCGAGCCGCTGGCAACCTCGCTGAACACGCTGATCAGCATTGTCAGACAGCAGCTAGGAAGTGATGTCCGTACTGCGTTTTATCTTGCCTACCCGGGTGGCGACAGCTTATATGCGATTGCGGATGCCGGAGATCTGCCCAAAACGTACACAGTGCCGTTAGACGGATTTCCGATTGGG
>CAXTRL010000181.1:0-7286 GCA_964246575.1 uncultured Armatimonadales bacterium | reverse complement strand
TGCGGCGTCATCGTGTCTTCGTAGGCTTTGAGCTGCGGGTTGTCAATCGTGGACGATTGCACGACTTTCAAGTCGGCGTGGGCTGCGCCGCACACGCTCAGCAGTGCGGCGGCGGTGACTACAAGTTTCTGCATGTTTGAAAATACTCTCCTGGTAAAGTTACAATGGTTTATTCCCGTGTGTTCCCAACCCGAACCCCGCCCGGCGGCTTGATGTCGTACAGCCGGTCCAGCAGGGACGGCGGCAGCCGCCGGATGGTCCGGGTCAGCAGGGACGCCGCGCGGGGGAACCGAATCACACGCCTGCCGGCGCGAAAATCATCTAAAATCACCTGCGCCGCGTCCTCGGGTTCCATTAAAAACGGCGTCCAGCCTTGATCGGCGGTCATCGGCGTCCGAATAAAGCCTGGCTCCACTGTCACCAAAGAAATCCCCTGCGCCGCCCACGGAGCGCGGAGGCCGTCGCACAGATGCGACAGCGCGGCTTTGCTGGCTGAGTACCCCGCGCTCCCGCCCGGATACGCCCGGTCGGCGGCAAGGCTCGACAGCACCAAAACCCCCGCCCCGCCCGGCTGGACTTTGAGAAGCGGCTGCAAGGCTTCCAGCCAATGCGCGACGCCCAGCACGTTCACTTCCAGCAGCGTCTGGAGCGTCTCGGACGTAAATTCTTCCGCGTCCGTCATCAGCCCCACGCCGGATGACAGCACGACCAGCTCAATTCGTAAGTCACGCAGCACAACCTGCGCCAGCGCCGCCTGGATGGACACCGGATCGCGCACGTCCGACAGCGCCACCAGCGGCTCGCCGCCGAACATGACAACTTCCCGCGCCACCTGCGCCAAACGCGCTTCATGCCGCCCAACCAGCGTCACATGCCGCCGCTCCCGCGCCAGCGCCAGCGCCAGCGCCCGCCCAATCCCGCTCGAAGCGCCGACAACGATGTGTGTAGAAGTTTGCATCAAAAAGTTTGCATCAAGCGGAGTTCATGCTTTGCAACATTAAATTGATCTGCTGCTCAAACGGCGGCAGGTCGTCCATAATGATTTGCCAGACTTGCGCTAAATCCATTCCCATGTAGTTGTGAACCAGAATGTTGCGAAAGGCTGATAATTCCTGCCAATCCACCTGTGGATAACCCGCTTTGAGACTATCTGAAAGCCGCTGGGTTGACTCGCCCATTGTTTGCAAGTTTCTCAAAACAGCATCCTGAGTTTTCGTGTCTTCCATAAACTCATCCCGCCCGCCAGGTGTATATTCAGCAACACGCGCAAGACACTCGCGGATATGAATCAAATAAAGATTGTCGCGGCTAATTGACATAATAAACCCAAAAGCAAGCCTACAGGAACTTCGCTTCGTTTAAAACTTGGTCGCGGATAAACCAGTGCAAAGCATCTGGGGTAACGACATCTACGGAACGCCCAAGTAAATCTTCCAAATCAATGATTAATCCTGCGGGAAACCATGCCGAATGCTTTTGACCAACATCAATAAGGAAATCCACGTCGCTGTCCGGCCCGGCTTCGCCCCGCGCCACCGAGCCGAAGACGCGCACGTTGAACGCCCCATGCCGTGCGGCGATCTGCAAAATGTCTTCGCGCTTTTCCCGTACCAGTTCCGCAAGCTCCATAGTTGCTATTGTACCCCTGCGTCAGCAAAGAACCCGCACCCGCAAGCAGACACGAAAAAGCCGTCATTTCAGGGTGATGCTGCGGCTCTTGGGGCGGTCGTAGGTGAAAACAACATGCTCCAAAATATCCCAGCCAATCAGGCACTGGACGTTTTGACCGATCAAGGCTCCTTCAACCGCATCTACTTCGAAGGCCACTGTGGGCGTTAAAACGACCCGGACACGAAACTTGCCGCGAAGCAGAGGCTCAACGGTAGATGCCGTGCGTAGGCGCACAGACGTGTAAGACTCGATGCCATTCTGCGGGAACACGGCGCTCTGAACCAGAGTGCCGGAAGCGCCGGTGTCAATCATGCCAAGAATGCCGACCGATGGAACCGCCTGACCTTCTGCTCGGAGTATCTCCTGAACACCCAAGACTGGTTCCAGCCGAATGTCAAGCGTCGGGCCGCTGCGGGTGAGGTCGCCTAAAGTCCGTTTGAGGCGTGGCAAAATGAGTTCCTATTCTTCCATGAGCGACACCGAACCGCCAATGTAGTAAGTGTCCAGTTCTTTTTGTATCCGCTGCACCATAAAACCTTTCAATCGGTAGCGGCGGTAGCCTTCGTTGAACGCCTTTACCTGGTCATCGTAAACGCCGGCAATCTCGCTGCCTTTGATCAAGACAAACTGACCGCTTGCAGATTGAAGCAGTTCCTCTAAATGTTCCTGATACGTTTTCAGCTCTTCTGCGCGTTCGCTGGTTTCCCAGCCTTCCGGCAATGCGATTGTTGCGCTCATGTGCGTTACCTCTGCTTGCTATTGTACCCCTACGGCAGCCGCCAGGCACTTCGACGCGAAGCAGTATTAGTTTTTTTGCTCCAATTCCTATTTTAATTTCTATGATGGTGCAAGACCAGCGAAAATACTGAGGCCAATTCCGAAAACATACGATACAATAAGTTATGCCTATCTCAACTCCTGCCCCAGCCGCTCAAAAGCACCTCGCTTATCTTGACGGACTGCGCGGCCTAGCCGCGCTGTATGTGGTTGTTTTCCACATTTGGGGTTATCATCAAGGGCAAATGAACGCCCTCGCGACCCGGTTGGTTACGCCATTTGGCTTCGGTCCATACGCTGTCGGCGTGTTTATTGTACTGTCCGGCTTTTGCCTCATGCTGCCCGTAGCCCGCTCGGAAGACGGACTTATTCGCGGCGGGGCAAGACGCTTCTTTCTCAGCCGGGCGCGGCGCATCTTGCCGCCGTACTATTGTGCGGTCGCGTTCTCGCTGCTGCTCATTGCCTTCTTCATCGGCCATAAAAACGGGTCGCCGTGGGACTCAAGCCTGCCGGTCACGACATTGGGACTCGTTTCTCACCTGCTGCTGTTTCAGGACACGCTTCATGCCACCTTTGGAAAAATCGATCCTCCTCTTTGGTCGATAAGCGTCGAGTGGCGTATTTACTTTGCTTTTCCGATCCTTGTCTGGTGCTGGCGGCGACTAGGGCCGTGGGTGACGACTGGGGCAGTCTTTGTGATCTCTTATGCTATCGTCGAAGCCTTCTTCCATGTGCCTTTGCTTCAGCCCTTGAACAGCCAGGGAACCGGCATCTTGCCGCAGTACCTGTGGCTATTCACGCTTGGAATGCTGGCAGCCGACATCTCTTTCTCCGGGCGCAAGCAAGCAGCGGACCTGCGTGGCCGCCTGCCCTGGGGCTGGATGACAGCAGGAGCGTTCGCGGTGTTAGTGATCGCGACTTCTCGCATTCCACTGGATTTTTACGGACACCCGAAACTTGACTTCTGCGTTGGCCTCTTTGCGTTCTGCTTTTTAGTGGCCGCTTCCCGCGAAGGCCTCTTGAAAACAGCGCTTTCCTGGAAGCCGCTGGTGGCCGTCGGCTCATTTGGGTACAGCCTCTATCTCATCCACTTGCCGATGGTTGAAATGGTCTGGAAATACCTGGTGCATCCGCTGCATTTAGGCGCGTCTTCCAGCCTTGCTTTGCACTGGCTCCTCGGCATACCCCTGATTATCGCCGTCGCCTACGGCTTCCACCTTGCGTTTGAGCGGCCCTTTATGTCTAACCCCGGCAAGCCTGCGCCGAAAACAGAGCGTCAAGCCGAAGTGGCTGCTGTGGAAAGTCCTGCACCGTGACAGTCAAGAGGCTGATGGTTACCCGGCCTGACTTTGTTGTTTTTCGTCAGCGAACGCTTCGTAGATTGCGTTAATGGCTTTGGCAAAAATCCTGACAGCAATCTGAGAATATTGGGTTAAATAAGTTATGTCTGATTCAAAAGTTATGTCTGGCTCAATCCCTGCCCCGGTCGCCTCAAGGCACCTTGCTTATCTGGACGGACTGCGCGGCCTGGCTGCTCTCTTCGTCGTGCTTCACCATTGTTGGTACGAGATTTGGACAGGGGGCCGCGAAACGGCACCTGCCTGGACGCACTGGCTCTTTTTTGGCCATCTCTCCGTGGACGTGTTCATCGTCTTGTCCGGCTTCTGCTTGATGCTGCCGGTCGTGCGTGCAGAAGGCACTTTACGCGGAGGAAGCGGGCAGTTCTTCAAAAGACGCGCCTGGCGCATTCTGCCTCCCTACTATGCCGCAACCGCGTTTTCTCTCCTCTTGATTTGGACACTGATCGGCCACAAAACGGGGGAGCGCTGGGACTACGCCCTGCCGGTGACAGGGCGCGGCATCGCCGCGCACCTGCTCCTGGTGCATAACTTCCTGCCGAACTACCTGTATCAAATCAACTACGCTTTTTGGTCAATCAGCCTTGAATGGTGGATTTATTTTCTGTTTCCTGTTCTGGTTTTAAGCTGGAAGCGGCTGGGACCGCTCCTGACGACCGTCCTCGCCGCCGCATTTTCTATGGCTCTTGCTTTAAAGTGTCTGCATCATTTTGGGAACTCATTCACGCTGCAATACATCGCGTTGTTTGTTTTCGGGATGCTTGGGGCCGAACTTGCACGAACCACGCGCCCTCGCCTTCTCCGTATTCAGGAGCGCCTGCCGTGGGGACTTCTCACCATTATCCTAACCGCCGCCACCTTGCTGGCGATCAATGGCAAACTCCCGCACATCGTAGGGCAAGAACGCGAAGACTTTGTCGTTGGGCTTTGGGCTACGTCTCTTCTCGTGCTGCTCGCTCTGCGTCCGGCAAGCTCTGCCTGTCGTGCGTTTTCGCAAAAGCCGTTTGTCGCGCTGGGGACGTTCGGGTACTCCCTGTACCTGATCCACGCGCCACTCATTCAAGTCATTGTCCAGTATCTGCTTCCGCCGCTGCACCTGCTTCCAACCGCACAGTTTTGGGTTATTGAGTGCCTCGGCGTACCGCTGATTGTCGCCGTCGCCTACGGCTTCCACCTTGCGTTTGAGCGACCCTTTGTGTCCAAGCCCAGTCAGCCTGCACCAAAAACGAGCGTCAAGCCGAAACGGCTGCTGTGGAAAGTCCTGCACCCTGACAGTCAAGAGGCTGGTGATTGCCTGACGTGACTGTGTTACTGCTTGTCGGCGAACGCTTCGTAAATGGCGTTGATGGCATGGTTGTAATCGCCGGTGGGGACGCCGACGATGATGTTCAGCTCGCTGGAACCCTGGTTGATCATGCGGATGTTGACGCCTGCGTCCGCCAAAGCCCCGAAAACGCGGGCGGCGATGCCGACTTGATGCACCATGCCCTGGCCGACTACGGCCAGCATCGCCATGTCGCGCTGGACTTCAATTCGGTCCGGCTGGACAATGCGCCGGATGTCGGCCACCACGTCGTCTTCCTTGCCGTCGAGTTCTTCGTCGGTCAAGATCACCGAAAGCGTGTCAATGCTTGTCGGCGAATGCTCATACGAGATGCCGTGGGACTCTAAAATCTCCAGCACTTTGCGCCCGTAGCCGCGCTCCTGGTTCATCATCGCTTTTTCGGTGAACAGGGTCGCAAACCCCTTGCGCCCGGCGATGCCGACCACGCTGGTCGCGCGGGCGTCGCGGGTCGTGACAATGCGCGTGCCGGGGTCTTCTGGGGCATTGGTGTTCTTGATATGGATGGGGATGCCGGCCTCGCGCACCGGAAACACGGCTTCGTCATGCAGCACCGTCGCGCCCATGTACGACAATTCGCGCTGCTCTCGATAAGTGATTTCTTCAATAGGCGTCGGATTAGGCACCAGGCGCGGGTCGGCCATCAAAAGACCTGAAACGTCGGTCCAGTTCTCGTAAATCGCGGCGTGAACGGCGCGGGCGACAATCGCGCCGGTGACATCCGAGCCGCCCCGCGAAAAGCACTTGATCTGCCCCCGCGCATCCTGCCCGTAAAAGCCAGGGATAATGGCGATGCGGCCTTCAGGGACCGCTGACAGCCGCTCACCAAGCCGCCCGTAGCTTTCGCCGGGGTGGAACCGGCCGTCGGCGCCGAACCGAATGCCGCTGTCGGCGGCATCCAAGAAGTCTGCGCCGAGAAATTCCGCCACAATCCGCGCACACAGATACTCTCCACGCGACGCCACCCAATCCTTCGCCGCGCCTGCTGCGATCTGCTGCCCGATGTCCCGCAGCCATTCCCAAGCTCCCGGCACATCCAGTTCCGCCGCAATACCTAAGTATCGCTCTTTGATGATCGCAAACGGCGCAGAGGCATCGAGGCCCTGCTCACCAAGCGAATGACACAAGTAGAGTAAATCCGTAATCTTCTTGTCTTTGTCCGTGCGCTTGCCCGGCGCGGACACAACCACAAACCGCCGCCGAGGGTCGGCCTGCACAATCGCCGCGATTTTGCGGATTTGGTCGGCATCGGCCACGGACGACCCGCCGAACTTCGCTACAATCGGGCGCGGGTGCTGGGTTTGGGAATAATACGCTGTGTCTGTCATAAAAATATCAAAGGCCCGCGAGTGACTTTTTAGGGGCGGGGAAATTGTCTGTGTTCTGAACCCGCATGTTTGTGACATCCTGAAGCACGAAGGCGGGACGTTCGTCGGGTGTCAGCGTGTGCACCTGGATGTTGTCCAAAGTGATGCCATGCACATGCCGCAGGAAAAAGCCGTAAGCAGGCATCGGGCCGAGCCGATCCGGCTCCGGATAATCATTTTCCCGTTCCGGCGGATTGATCGCGGCCTGCGCGGCTGTGCCGCCGCCTTTGTACCATATCTGGATATTGCTCAGCGTCACGTCTTCAATGGCATGGCCCGGTATGCCGGCGACAATGGAAGCATAGCGCGGGTCGGCGTTGTAAACGACAAAGCTGCTGAGGTTGATGCGCCGCAGCGCCCCCTGCGGCGTGCCTGCCGGCCCGCGCAGGCGGCTGCCGAGACGCAGGAAAATCGGCGCGTTGGCAATGTCGCGCATGGTGATGTTTGAAATGGAAACATCTTCCAGAGAGCCGCCGTCCACGGTTTCCAGCGCGAGGCCACGGCAATACTCAAAAACGCAGTTGGAAATCACAATGTTCTTGAACCCGCCGTTTGACTCCGTGCCCAGCTTGATTCGCCCGGTCCCGCCGGGGTCGTTTTTTCCGGGCCTGCCGCGCTGGAAAGTGCCGTCCAGGACGCTGCCTTCCACGAAGCCGCTGACAAGGCAGTTTGTGATCGTCACGTCTTCCGTCGCACGCGCAAAACCAAGTCCGTAGGAGCTTTTCAAGCAAAGGCCGTCATCATGGGGCGAATTGATGCTGCAATTGGAGA
>CAXTRL010000180.1:0-7324 GCA_964246575.1 uncultured Armatimonadales bacterium | reverse complement strand
AAGACGACCGGGCAGTTGGTTTCGACAGCGACGGTGGCTTTGGCATAGCCCAGGGCGAGCTTGGGGGTGTTGTTTTCTTTAGACAGATGCGCCAGCCAAACCGTGTGCGGGCCGTGGTTTAGCGCGTGTTCGCACAAAAGGCCGACGGCGGCTTCATTGGACAGATGCCCGTGGTCGCCGAGAATACGCGACTTCAGGTAGCCGGGATAATCGCCGCCAGCTAACCGATGAACATCGTGGTTTGCTTCCAGTACCAGCAGATGCGCCCCGCGAATGGCCCGGCGCACGGTCTCGGTGACATGGCCGAGATCAGTTAAGTGACTGACTTTCTGGCCGGTCGGCGCATGAACAACATTGACGCCTACCGGGTCAGCGGCGTCATGCGGCACGGAAAACGTCTCAATTTCTAAGTCCCCAATGCGCCAGGTGTCGCCGACCGGCAGGACCAAATGCGGCGTCTGCGTTTTGCGCTTGTAGAACGCCGTCAGCGTCTTTTCCGACGCAATCAGCGGGACGCCGTGGCGCTTGGACAGGGCATGAGCGCTCTGGATATGGTCGCTATGCTCATGTGTGATAATTGCGCCGCTCAGGTCACTCGGCTTTAGCCCTTGACTCGCCAGCGCCGCCACCAGCTTCCGCATCCCCACCCCGGCATCAATCAGCACGGAAACCTCGCCCGCCCGCAGCAGCGTCGCATTGCCGGACGACCCCGAAGCCAGCGCATGGACAGTAAACGTCAAACCCATGCGCCCATTGTACCCTAAGCACCTAGTTTTGCTTCCAATGGAATTCGTTCTACCTCGGATTGCTCTGGCTGTTGACAGCGTATTGATACTGTTCTTCAAGTGTGCCGCCTGCGGGATTGTAAGGGAACCGCAACTCTCTGTCGTTGCTCATTTCGCCACGGAACACACTAACCTTAGCGTTTGCTGGAAGATACGTCCTCATATCAAACTGAGAGGGTGCCAGAGGCGTTGTCAACGCCTGCGTGATTTGACAATCTTCGACTTGACCTGGTCCACCCGCTCTAAATTTGCCATCTATGTAAACCGCATGGTTCCTGACCCAGTGGATATGACGAGGGAGCCACATCCCCTCGAAGATTTGCGGCTCCTGATATTCCCATTCTTCTTGCGGCAGGTTGGCAGCGCCCATCAGCATTTTTGTCAATTTCAAACCCAGCGGTGACTTTTGAGCATACACCTGACCGGGTACATAAACGTCTGCTTTCCCATCTACGTTGCCGATGTCCAGCACTCGCACGGCACATCTGCGCCCAGTATCGCCGGGCTGCTGCAAAAGGTCGGCAGGAGTCAAGCTCACCTTGCTGGCATCCTCTGCTTTGCTTTCCCTTGCCAGGGGGAGATAAGGAAGACCAATGCCGGGAACGATATGAGTTCCTAGCTGGCCTCCCAATCCCTCGTTTGTCCGAAAGCCTTGCTGCCAGTGCAGAGTATTGTTTATACTGGTGTACCAGTAGGACGTTTGCCCATCATACAAGAATACCGTATTCAGATAAGGTTCGATCACTGGCTGCGAATTCACGTCCAGACCGTAGCTGTGTGCTCCATGTTGTTTGCAAATGATCAACAGTTTGCCTTCACGGGCTGACATGACCACGCCATATTCCGCCGCTGACGAAGGCAGATCATATCCCGCCTTGTAACCAGCAATCTCACGATCTGCCTGGGCTTGCGTTATCTCACCTTGTTTAACTTCATAAAGATAGCCGTCAGCAACGCCTTTAAAGTCTACGGCTTTCATTTCTGGGGTGCGGACATCCTTCTCAACAAGCGTGTATTTCAGGGTGAAGTCGTCGTGAAGCTGAAGTTTTTGAATTTGTTCAAGTGTTGGGGCCTGAGAAGAAGAAACAGATGCCAGCGGGGCGGAGCTGATGCGAACCGGCACAGTGACATAATGTGAATCAACCGCGTGAACAAGCGGCGGAACAGATGCACCGGCCAGCAGTAGCCCAGCAGCAAGGGCGGCATACTTGACTTTGATAACTTTCATGGTGTGCGAGACTCCTTTTGAGAGCAGCCGGACGCTTGCTTGTGGCAAACAAGCAGGCAGTAAACGACGAACCCAATGCGCCCATTGTACCCGAAGCGCCTTGTTTTGCTATCGACTTGTTCCCGTAGCAGCAACAGGCAGTATCCTGGCTGTGAAGCGGATCGGGCCGGCATCAGTGGCATTTCCCTGATTGCATATTCTAATCAAAGATAATCCACTTGGAGAGATGCCACCGTCAGCGTCAACTTTGAAGTTGGATACGTTTCTGTACTGCGCCGCTCCATACCGGTGTAAATTATTGATGGGGAAGCCAAATCCATCATCTCCTCTTTCAGCACTTCTAGTTATTACACAATTTGACTCGGCGGTTTTTTTGTCCGTGCTGCTGAAGTTAAGAATAGACTGATATTGTCCCGCCTGCAAATCAAGCAGAAAATATGCGCTTTCGTTTTGTTTGAGCAGCCCTGCCATCACTTGGCCGACAGAAATTGTTGGAGGAGTCGCCTTACCAAAAAGCGGAACAGCAAGGGCTGGTGAGACCTCAGAGGGGTTGTCGCCGGCAGGCAGAATTGTAATCCAATAACTGGAACGCACACCGTCATTTCCGATATCAAAGATCAGAAGCTTGGCAGTATTGAGACTATGGTGGTTTACCATGCGCTCTTCGTCGTTCGACGAACTAAATTGCAGACCTGACAAACCAGCAGTATTATCGGGATTAGGAAGAGGTGTGTCAGCATTGTGAGTATTGAGCGACCCGTTTAAACTTGCTGATTTTCCGTTCCCCGATTTCCCATCCGCCCGCCGCGCGTCTAACACAACCAGGAAATTGCCTTTTGGTAGATCAACGGAATAATAAGCGTGCTGATCTTTGTCGAGTGTAACTTTTGTGGTGATGTTTTCTGCCAGTGGTGTAGGAGTAGCCAGTACCTTTACGCTTGCTTTATGCGGAATAAGCGCATGAACAAGCGGCGGCACGGCGGCACCTGTAAGTAACACGGCTGTGGCAAAGGCGGCGTACTTAGCTTTGATAATTTTCATGGTGTGGGAGACTCCTTTCAAGAGCAGCAGGACGTTTGCGGCGGGGCCAGCGGAAAGGGCTTGAAGCGTTCCCTGGGTGATCGTCGCGGCGGCATGGGCGGGAACGGGACGAGTGGCTTCGGCAGTCAACAGGCCGGTGAGGGCGAGGCTGGTGACGGCAGCGCCGTGGGCGGTCATGTAGCGGCGCAGCTTTTCTAAGGCGCGGGTGACGCGCATTCGGGCGGCGTCTTCGGACAGGCCCAGGAGTGCGCCGGTTTCGGCGAGGGTGTGGCCCTCAAAAAAGCGCAGGAGGACGGCGTCGCGCTCGGCGGGTTTCAGTGCGGCGAGCGCGGTGTTCAGAAGCGGCTCAATGCTGTCCCATTCCGGCATTGGCGCGGCCTGCTGATGAACGGCTTCCTGCATGGCGGCTTCTTCCCGGCGCACTCGACGCGCTTCCTGCTTGCGGACATCTCTGGCGACGAAACGGGCGGTCCCGAACAGCCAGCCGGCAAGGCTGGGGCCGGCGCGGAGGGTTTTGGCTTTGCGGGCCAGCAGCAGAAAGACAACCTGGGCGGCGTCTTCGGCAAGGGTGTCGGAAAGGAGTTCGCGGCGGCAGGTGCGGTAAACCAGAGGCAGATGCCGGGCGACAAGCTGCGAGAACGAGGCTTCGGAGCCGGTGCGGGCGTATTGAGTGAGAAGTTGATCGTCCTGCATCATCTGTTCCAATGGCCTCCGGGGTTGTAGAAAACTCCGGCAAAGAAGTGTCCCTCGGACAAACAGCAGAGCAAGAAAGATAGGTTTCTCCGCGTCCGAAGGACACCCTCTTGCCGGGGTTTTCTACAACCCCGGCACTTACAAAGAGAATATGGACGGAAACACGGAAAAGCGAACAAAAACGCGAAAAATAATTGGAGAGGGGCGGCAGCAGAATTAGCCGATGATGGATTTGAGCATGTCCGGGCTGTTGGTGATGATGCCGTCCACGCGGCATTCCACCATGCGGCGCATGTCTTCGGTCAGGTCCACGGTCCAGGCGTAGACTAGAATGTCACGGCGATGCAGGATTTCCACAAGTAGCGGGAGCAGCAGGCGGTGATGCCAGGTGACGGCTTCCGTATCCAGTTCCAGAAGGAGCTGCGGCGTGATGAGCGCGGCTTCGTCCATGTCCAGCGTGAGGGAAAGGGGAATGCGCGGGTCCAGGCCGCGCAGGATGCGGCGGCTGGTTTCGCCGGCCCCAGCGACGAGAAGGGAAGATAGCGGAAAGCCCGATTTGCGGACGGCGCGGGCAACAAGGCCCTCGGTCCCCGGCTCCTTGAAGTCCAGCATGAGGCCGACTTCCGCTTCCAGGGCAAAGGCCAGAACTTCTTCCAGGGTCAGAAGCGCTGCGCCCCAGTCGCCGCCGTGCCGGCGCCACTGCGAAAAGCTGCGGTCCCGAAGCGGCACTTCCACGCCGTCCAGCAGGTGTACGTTTTCGTGGTCCAAAATGAGAACATCGTCGCGGGTGCGCCGGACATCCACTTCCAGCATTTGAGCGCCCGCTTCCACGGCCCGGCGCAGGGACGCCAGCGTGTTGCCCGGCGGCTCCAGAAACGGAGCGCCCCGGTGGCCGACAATGGGAAACGCACGAAGCTCGGAAGGCATAATTTGAGTGCCGACAAACTAAAAGGGAGAGCAATGCTCTCCCTTTATGTGGTAGTGAATGGTCAGTGCAAATGCCGCCTACCGGACTTGAACCGATGACACCTCAATTTTCAGTCGAGTGCTCTACCAACTGAGCTAAGGCGGCTTACTATAAATCTGTATTCCAGAATACTTTTGACCAGTTTTGCTGTTTTGCGGTCCGTCTGCGGTGGCAGTTCGCACAGCGGACTTTGCATTTCACGATTTCTTCTGCGATTCTCTTCCAAGAGTAGCCGTTGTACCACATCCGGGAAAGATTGTGCAGCTTTTCTTTCTGATCTCGGTGGTCAAGCTCCAGCACCAAAGGATCGGCCTCACTGCAATCCACGCAAGGATGCCCCGCAAGATACTCATGCAGACGCCGATGCAGTTCTTCCCAGCGCACAGCGGAGTTTATCACCGCACGGTCTTTATAGCGCTTTGCATGGCGCTGATAATGTTCCGCGCAGTAAGCTTTATTGCAGCACTTACATTACGTATGGCGAAGCGCCTGCGCTTTGTTCTTGTAGCTGAAAGCGTCTTCCGGCTTTTCCTGAAAGCAAGTGCGGCATCTTATCGAAACGTCCCTGTTCCAGACTGGCTTATTATACCCACTGGCTTGCGGAAATGCAAGCGGTAGGCAAGGAGGGCTTCGAGCCCCCGACTTCTTCCGTGTAAAGGAAGCACGCGAACAGACTTTGGCGAACATTTGATCTCACTCTGAAACCGAAACCATTATAGCACGTCGCCGCCGGATTTTGCAACTGCGTTCGCTTCCTTTTTCTGAGCCTCCCCTCCACCCTTTTGTGTGCAGACATCGACTGCGCGATTTCCATGAGCACCCGCCGGTCACGATCATCCAGCCGGGCGTAGAAGCCGTCTGGTGCCCCCTTTAACGGGTCAAGCGAGGATGCCGGTAATACGTCCAGGAACAAATAGGTGATCGGAACTTCCAGGGCTACGCAGAGCCTGGGGAGGTCACCAGTGTCCAGACGAGAGCGCCCGACTTCGTATTGCGAAATGGACTCTCTGCTCATCCGTACCAAATTGCCTGAGTGCTCCTAAGAGAGTTCTCCACGCCGCCTACGTATTTGTGCGCCGACCATCGCCCGCACCCAGCCGCGATCAATGCGGCCAGCCTCTGCGTTAATGTCTAGGCTCAAAACAGGCTCAAAAGCGGTAGAGGACCGTCATCGACAATAATGGTCTGTGACGCCCAGAGCCAAATGCCGTCCCGCGCCGCCTGAACCCGCAAAACCCCCAACAGTCCAGCAACTGACCGTCCGCCTATTGTGACGCGGCCACTCGCAGCGTTTGCACCAAACAGCACAATTCACACTGCCTGACCAGCCATGTAGGACAGCAAGGTCGCGCCGGTCAGACCCGGCAGCCAGGCAATAAGCGTCGGAACACGCGGGTTCTGACATACTCGGCTGGGGCTGTCCTGCGCCCAATGACGACTGGATAAAACAGCTTTGCTGATGACGACGCAAAACGCGATCCGTATGCTGACCACAGCAGTTTCGATCTTTGGGAGCTGAACTGCTGCGTTATGCGGGATGCCTATTGGCAAGGGCGACACAAGTTCGTGGAACTGCGTTTTTGCCTTCGGGATGAGATGCTTCCACACTAAACGCCCTGCATCACGGCCCGGATGATATGTTGATTTTCCTGTCAGGGCTAGCGCAGGAAGGCTTCGTGCAGGCCGCCGTCTACCGAGAGGATCTGGCCGGTGGTCTTGCTCAGGCGGTCCGACAACAGCAGAAAAAGCGCTTCGGCCTGGTCGGAGGGCGTGATCGCCGTTTTGGTCAGTGTTCGGTCGGCATAAAACTCAGCCAAACGGCCCTGAAGAACGTCATCGGACTCGCTTTCGGAAAAAGGCAGGGCATACTTGGCGAGGCTGGCGATGACCCGGTCACGCGGGAACATGGCGCTGCCCTGCACCACGGTAGCCGGGGCGACGCCGTTCACCCGCACCAGCGGCGCAAGCTCGACGGCAAGCTCACGGACCAGATGGTTTGCGGCAGCCTTGCTGGTGTCATACGCCACGCTGCCTTTTTTACTGACCACAGCATTGGCGGACGTTGTGATGACCATTTTGCCTGTCAGCCCTTGCGCTTTCCAAATCGGTGCAGCTTCGTCGGCGACAAGATAACTCCCCGTAACATTGATTGCAAACGTCAGCGCCCACTTGTCGTCGTCAATGTGGCCGCTGGTGTCCGGCGACACAAAGATGCCTGCCGTGACGGCGACTGAGTCAAAGCCGCCATAGGCCAAAGTTACTTCTTCGAGCGCCTTGCGGATGGAATGCCGGTCGGTAATGTTCGCGGCAATGCCGACGGCCTGCCCGCAGCCGGAAATGCCGCTCCCGGCGACGCCGATACCCCGGCCTACTTTGTCCGTGATTTCTTTTGCGGCTGCCTCCGCCGCATCCGCATTCACGTCCAGGCACGCGACATGAGCGCCGTCTTTCACCAACCGATGTGCCAGCTCACGCCCGATGCCGCTGCCTGCGCCGACCACGGCGACCACCTGCCGGGCCATTTCTTTTTCCGGCGGCATCCGCTGCAGCTTGGCTTCCTCTAAAAGCCAGTATTCAATATCAAACGCTTCCTGCGCCGGCAGGGACACA
>CAXTRL010000179.1:0-7333 GCA_964246575.1 uncultured Armatimonadales bacterium | reverse complement strand
CTTGGCATGATTTATGCACTCTACGTGAGTAGACCTCAAGACCATCTTATGCAAACCAGGCGCAGACTCCGGAGTCAGCGTCTATGACCTGATGACAACGGCAGGCTCCAATCGCGCCTGCCGTTTCGGACAAACCTCGGAGGATCACCCGATGGCCCTGATCAGCACCTGCCGCTTGCCGTCCCGCAGCGGACGCCCTCAATTCGTTCCCGGAGGAATGGCCTGCGCGGTTTCCGCCCGCCGTGCCTCATTTGTGCCGGCCGCGTTTCCGCTTTCACCGACGCTCAAGCGCTTTTCCGGGGCGGCAGCCCCGCCCCTGCGCGTGACGCCGGCTTCCTCGTAATACTTTTCGCGTAATTCTTTGCATAGCCCCGTTCCAGCCGTAAGCTGGGGCGGGGCTTTTTGCCGTCAAGTTTAGGCGAAACACTTACAGGGAAAAGCATTGCGAGTACGCAAAAGAAAGCCAAACTTGCCATGAGAATAATCGGATTAGAAGAACATTTTACAACGCCGGAAATTACCCAGGCTCTCCAAAACCTGCCGCCGGATCAGCGCGACGACAGCCAAATGATGTCCCAGTCGGAGGAAATCAAGACAAAATTGATGAATCTCGGCGACGAGCGCCTGCGGCAGATGGACGACATCGGCTTGGACCGAATGGTCCTCTCGGTGCCGGCTCCCGGCACGCAAATCCTGCCGCCAAACGAGGCGGTTCCCCTGGCGCGGCAGGCCAATGACCGGATTGCGGCTGGCGTCAAGGCGCATCCCGACCGCTTTTCCGGCTTTGCCACTCTGCCGACTTCCGACCCGGCGGCGTCCGTGCTGGAACTGGAGCGTTCGATTCAAGAACTGGGTTTTGTCGGAGCCATGATCAACGGGCGCTCCGGCGACAAGTATTTGGACCACCCTGATTACCGCCCGCTGCTGCAAAAAGCGGCGGACTTGGGCTATCCCATTTACATTCATCCGCAGATTGCGCCGCGTGCCGTGCGGGCGCTGTACTACGACGGCTTCAGCGAGAAAGTCAACGTCGGCTTCGCGTCGGCGGGCCTGGGCTGGCATTTGGAAGCGGGCATCACCGCAATCCGGCTCATCTTGTCTGGCGTCTTTGATGAGATTCCCAGCCTGCAAGTGATTTTGGGCCATTGGGGCGAAGCGATGACGTTTTACTTGGAGCGCATCGACAAGATGTCTATGTTCACCGAGAACCTAAAGCGCCCGGTCGCTGACTACTTCCGCCACAACTTTTATGTGACCGGCAGCGGCATTTACCATACGCCGTATCTTTTGGAATGCGTCCGGGTGATGGGCGTAGACCGCGTGATGTACTCGTCGGATTATCCCTACGAGTACGGCGGCGGGGGCATTGGCCGGAAGTTTTTGGAAGAAGCGCCGCTTTCCTATGACGATAAGCTGAAGATCGCCCACATCAACGCCGACCGGCTGCTGAAGCTGAAGCCAGGGTTCGTGGAACTGGCCTAAGACTGCGTTGACAATCGGCGGCCTAAGATGCTACTATTTCGGTATGACTGACCTAATTTTACGCGGCGGCATGGTGTACGATGGCCTCGGCGGCCCCGGCAGGAGCGCAGACGTCGGCGTGACGGGCGACCAGATCACAGCTATCGGGGATTTGTCGCAAGAGACGGCGGGGCAAGTGCTGGACGTTACCGGCCTTGCCGTCGCGCCCGGCTTTATTGACATCCATACGCACTCGGACTTTTCACTTCTGATCAACCGCCCGATGCGAAGCTCCATCGCTCAGGGCGTCACCACGGAAGTGGTCGGCAACTGCGGCACGTCCATTGGCCTGGTGACCCTGAGCGACGTGTTCGCGCAGGAGCGCCGCTGGGCCGAGCGCGGCGGCACGGAGCTGAACTGGTCCAATTTATCGCAGTATCTAGCGCGGGTGGAAGACGGCGGGGTCGCCTGCAACATCGCAACCCTGGCCGGCCACGGCACCATCCGCAAAGCCGTGATTGGTTTTGACGACCGCCCGCCGACGGCAGGCGAGCAGCTTCAAATGGAGCGCATCCTATCCGAAGCGCTGACCGATGGCGCGATTGGCCTGTCTACCGGCTTAGAGTATTTGCCCGGCGGCAACGCGAAGCATGACGAAGTGGCCGGCCTCGCAACTATCGCCCGCGACGCCGGCGGCTTTTATGCCACCCATATCCGCAACGAAGGCGATACGCTGGTGGAAAGCATCCAGGAAGCGCTGGATGTCGCCGTCGCCACCGGCATCCCGCTTCAATTGTCGCATCACAAATCCGAAGGCCGGGCCAACTGGGGCAAGCCGCACCTCACCCTGCCGATGATGGCCGCCGCCCGCGCGTCCGGCCTCGATGTTTTGACCGACCAGTACCCGTACACGGCATTTATGACCGGCCTGTCCGTCATTCTGCTGCCGCACTGGGCCAAAGAAGGCACCATCGAAGAAATTCTGGCCCGCCTGCGGGACACAAACACCCACGCCCGTATTCTTGCCGAAATCAATGCGGAACCCTGGGATTGGAACACGGTACAGATCGGCATTGCCCGGAACCGCCGCGAAACTCAGGGCATGACCATGACCGAGCTGGGCCGTTACGTCGGCCACACCCCTGCCGAAGCCGCGTTAGATCTGCTGCTCGACGAAGAAGGCTTCGTCGCCGCCGTCCACTTCGCCATGTCCGAAGACGACGTCGAGTTTATCCTGCGCGACCCGCACACCATGATCGGCTCCGACGGCGTCGCCAACGACCCCGCCAGCGAGATGGCCGAAGACAAGACCCATCCCCGCACCTACGGCACCTTCCCCCGCGTCTTCGCCCACTACGTCCGAGGCCGCGAAGTCCTCTCGCTTTCTGAAGCCGTGCGCCGCATGACCAGCCTCCCCGCCCAGCGCCTCAAGCTTACCGACCGGGGCGTTCTTAAAACAGGCGCAAAAGCCGACATCACCGTCTTCAACCCCCAAACCATTGAAGACTGTGCCACCTTTGCCGACCCGCACCAATTCCCCGCCGGCATCCACCACGTCTTAGTCAACGGGCGAATCGCCATGCAGAACGGAGCGCAGACGGATGTTCTGTCGGGGAAAATGCTGCGGCGAACGTAAACTCTAGCTCATGCCTTAATCTGGATAAAGACAAAAGCATAGTTCTATCGCGTCTTTGAGCGGCAAATTTAATGCCTCCCGAAGCGTTTTGATTGCGTTAATCCTCTGTCCTACGAGGATATACTGATCGATGGATTCACGCTCTGCTTGTGTTAAATCTGCTACCATTGCAGGAACCCGCTCACGAAAAAGGCATGTTGAGCAGGGATCAAATTCCGGCGGTAACGGCCAGCTCCAGAGCCGTCCACCGCAGCGCGTACATTGCCGTTCATTCGGCCTGTGCTGATCGCATAATCGGCCGCCCAGCACAGTCGAGAGGGCAAGCTTCCCGCAAATCTCGCATTGTAACTGCGTACTACTCATAACGATTGTTACAAAACTTCTTCCGAACTTGTTGGAGGCGGCAGTCGGCGCTCATATTGAAGCAGTTTAGTTTCTAAGCGCGAAAGCAACAACTCGTGGTCTTTTGCCGCTATTTGGCTTTCCTGCAATGCTAACTGCCGCGCATATTTAGCTTTGTCTTGATCACGCTGCCGGTCGAAAGCCATTTGCTGAATTGCAGTCGTAAGGCTTTTGACCTCAGCTTGCAGAGCTTTAATGTCTGCCTCGTGCCGATCAGTCTTTGCGACAAGCGACATGACCAGCTTTGCGTACTTATAGGTATCTTGCCACCAAGGCATAATAGTCTCAGCGCCTCAGCATTCGTTCGATTGATGCCAACATGACTTCTGTTTCAGCCCGCATTTGATCAATTTCAGGCCGGTTCGCATCCATACGAGCGAGTGTCTTTTCCGCCTCTATATACCATTCCTGCATCTCAGCCTGCATTTTGGCGATTTCTTCGGCAGACGGTTCTGCCGTCGAGTCAGCGGTCAAAGTGCTGTTCATTATCTTCACCTCTGCGTCCAGTATACCACGAACTACGGCTTGTCCAGCAGGGCCAGTTTCAGCACTTGGTCGGCGTGGAAAACCGGCTCAAAGGTCATCTCTGACTTGATGTTTTCGGGCAGGTCTTCCAGGTCTTTTTCGTTCTCGGCGGGCATGAGAATGGTGCGGATGCCGGCGCGGTGGGCGGCCAAAACTTTTTCTTTGAGGCCGCCGATGGGCAGGACGCGCCCGCGCAGGGTGATTTCACCGGTCATGGCGATGTCTTTGCGGACGGGGCGGCCCGTGAGCGCGGACGCCAGCGCGGTCGCCAGTGTAATGCCCGCCGAAGGGCCGTCTTTTGGGACCGCGCCTGCCGGGACATGGACATGGATTTCCAGATGCTCGTTGAAGTCGGGGGCCAGCCCCAGCATCTCGGCGCGGGAGCGGACATACGACATGGCGGCCTGCGCGGACTCTTTCATCACGTCGCCAAGCTGGCCGGTCAAGATCAACCGCCCATCTTTGCCTTTCATGGGCGAGACTTCAATGGCAATCACGTCGCCGCCGGCTTCCGTGTAGACCAATCCCGTCGCCGCGCCGATTTCGTCCAGCTCTTCCATGACGCCGTAGTGGTACTTGCGGGAGCCAAGCAGCTTGGTGAGTTCCGCGTCGTCCACGACGACAGGCGCGGTATCCCCCTGCGCGACCCGGCGGGCGATCTTGCGGCAGACAGCCGCCAGCTCGCGCTCAAAGCTGCGGACACCTGCCTCGCGCGTGTGTTCCCGGATGATCTTGCGAACCGTTTCTGTAGGAATGGAGATCATGGCTTCCGTTAAGCCGTGGTCTTTGATCTGCTTCGGGATGAGGAATGCTTCGGCGATCTGCACTTTTTCATCTTCGGTATAGCCTGAAAACGAAATCACTTCCATGCGGTCTCGCAGGGCAGGGGGAATGGGGTCCAGCAAGTTCGCCGTCGTCAGAAACATGACTTCCGAGAGGTCAAACGGCGCTTCCAGATAGTGGTCCGAAAACTCAGTGTTCTGCTCCGGGTCCAGCGCTTCCAGCAGCGCCGACGATGGATCGCCACGGAAGTCCGACCCCATCTTGTCAATCTCGTCCAAGACAAATACTGGATTGCGCGTTCCGGCTTGCTTCAGCCCCTGCAAAATGCGCCCCGGCATGGCCCCGATATAGGTCCGGCGGTGGCCGCGTATCTCCGCTTCGTCCCGGACGCCGCCGAGCGAAATGCGGACAAACTTGCGGCCCAGAGCGCGGGCGATGCTTTTGCCGAGGCTTGTCTTGCCGACGCCGGGCGGGCCGACAAAGCAAATAATCGGGCCTTTGAGCGTTCCCGCTAATTGCCGGACGGCCAAAAACTCCAAAATGCGCTCTTTGACTTTCGCCAGGCCGTAATGGTCTTCGTTAAGTATGTCTTCGGCGGCCCCAACGTCCAGCGTTTCTTCGGAGATGACCGACCAGGGCAGGGCAAGCAGGGTGTCTAGGTAGCTGCGAATGACGACGCCTTCCGGCATCCCAAACGGCATCTTTTCTAATCGCTCAATTTCTTTAGACGCCCGCTCGGCGACTTCTTCCGGAAGCTTTGCTTCTACCACTTTAGTTCGGTATTCATCCACTTCGCTTTGGCGCTCATCGCGCTCGCCCAGCTCCTGCTGAATGGCTTTCATCTGCTCGCGCAGCAGGAACTCGCGCTGGGTTTCGCCCATTTCTTTTTCGACGCGCGACCGGATGTTCTTCTGGATTTGCAGTATCTCAAACTCTTTAGTCAGCAGCAAGCTCAGGCGTTGCAGCCGCTCCTGCGGGTCTAAGATTTCCAGCAGTTCTTGTTTGACTTCCACCCGAAGGGACGGCAGATGCCAGGCAATGTGGTCGGCTAGGCTGCCGGGGTCTTCAATGTTCAGCAGCGTCACGACTACTTCGGGCGGAATGTTCTTGCCGGTATTGGCGATCTGCTCGAACTGGGACATGACCGAGCGCATCAAGGCTTCGGCTTCCAGCGCGGAAATCGGAGCCGGCGGCAGCCGCTCGATTTGGACCTGAAAGTACGGCTCGGTTTGCAGCCATTCGGTGACGCGCACCCGCTCTTTGCCTTCCAGCATGACGCGTACAGTGCCGTCAGGCGCTTTAAGTATCTGGATGACTTCGGCGACAATGCCGATTTCATGCAGGTCTTCCGTGTCCGGGTCTTCCGTCGCCACCTGGCGCTGGGCCATCAGCAGAATATGCTCGCTTCCCGCCATCGCTTCGTCTAAAGCGCGGACCGACTTCTCGCGTCCAACAAATAAGGGAAAGATAATGCCGGGAAAGTGGACGTTGTCGCGGATCGCCAGCAGGGGAAGCTCATTGGGAAACGGCGCAGGCGGAAGCGTCTCTGCCGCAGACCGCTTGGTCGGGGTTTTCTTTGCGCGAGGCGCAGTGGAAGGGGTTCGGGCCATAAGAGAAAAAGTATCCTTTAGATGAAAGAAGGGCATAAAATGAAAGAAGGGCAGGGGCAAGCCCTGCCCCTACCACATCCGCGTAGGGGCGGGGTTCACCCCCGCCCAATTAAAATTATCGCCCAATTAAAATTATCGCCCAATCAAAGCTGCGCCAACAAAGATCACGAAGCGGCACGCAGCTCAGGCGTTGTGACCAGAAGCGGGGCGATGCGCTGACGGACGGTGTCGGCGGTGATGACCACTTTCTGAATGTCGCGCTGGGACGGGATCTCGTACATGATGTCCTGCATGACTTGTTCAATGATCGTTCGCAGGGCGCGAGCGCCGGTGGAGCGCTTGATGGCTTCTTCGGCGATGGCTTGAAGAGCGTCGTCAGTAAACTTCAGCTCGACGCCGTCAAACTCAAAGAACTTGGCATATTGTTTGATCAGGGCGTTCTTCGGTTCGGTCAGAATGGAAACCAAAGCCTCGTGGTCTAAAGAGCGCAGGGTCGTGACGACAGGCAAACGGCCGATGAACTCCGGGATGAGGCCGTAGCGCAGGAGGTCTTCGGGCAGGACGTGAGCCATCATGTCGCCGGCGCGGCGGTCCCGCTTGGAGGCGATGGAAGCGCGGAAGCCGAGCGACTTCTGGTTCAAGCGCCGCTCGATGGCGTCTTCGATGCCTTCAAACGCGCCGCCGCAGATAAACAGAATGTTGGTCGTGTCAATCTGCACATACTCCTGCTGGGGATGCTTGCGCCCACCCTGCGGGGCGACATTGGCGATGGTGCCTTCCAAGATCTTTAGCAAGGCCTGCTGGACGCCTTCGCCGGAAACGTCACGGGTGATGCTGGAGCTTTCGGACTTGCGTGTGATCTTGTCAATCTCGTCGATGTAGATAATGCCGCGCTGGGCGTTCTTGACGACGGTTT
>CAXTRL010000178.1:4677-7337 GCA_964246575.1 uncultured Armatimonadales bacterium | reverse complement strand
CAAATCGGGCCGGTTTCGGAAGTGGTGGACGTGTTGCAAATCCCGGCGTTCCTGTCCCGCCAAACTAACCTGCTGCTGGCGGCGGGCGAAAGCGGGCGCGTGGTCAATGTCAAGAAAGGCCAATTTTTGGCCCCGTGGGACATGAAGAACGTGGTGGAGAAAATCACGGGGACCGGCAACAAAAACCTGCTGCTGACCGAGCGCGGCGCGTCTTTCGGCTACAACACGTTAGTGGTAGACATGCGCTCGCTGCCGATCCTGCGGGCGCTCGGCTGCCCAGTGGTTTTTGACGCCACGCATTCCGTTCAGCAGCCGGGCGGGCAGGGGACAACCAGCGGCGGCCAGCGCGAGTTCATCCCGCCCCTGCTTCGCGCGGCAGTCGCGGCAGGCGTAGACGCGCTGTTTTTGGAAGTCCATCCGAACCCCGCCGAGGCTTTATCCGATGCCGCGACCATGCTGCCGTTGTCTCAGCTTCAAGCCCTGCTGACCACGGCAAAAGCGATTGACCAGATCGTAAAACCGGCTATGTAGGGGCAGGTCCCCGTGCCTGCCCTTCCTCATCCAGAGGGCGCACGTTAAGTTAAGAGGGCGCACACGGGGGTACGATCCTACGGGTCAGTTTTGATGCGTACCCGCCGCCCTTCAAGCGACAGGCGGCCGTCGGCGAATAGGGCGACGGCGCGGGGGTAGGCGTCATGCTCGGCGGTCAGAACGCGGGCGGCGAGAGTTTCCGGCGTGTCATTTTCTTCCACGGGAACGGCGGACTGCAAGATAATCGGGCCGGTATCATAGTGCTCATCCACAAAATGCACGGTGCAGCCGGAGACTTTCGCGCCGTAAGCCAGCACCGCTTCGTGGATGTGGTGACCGTACATGCCTTGTCCGCCGAACGCCGGCAGCAGAGCGGCGTGGATGTTCATCAGGCGGCCTGCGTACTCGGCTACGACAGTCTCCGGCACTTTCCGCATATAGCCCGCCAGGCAAACCAAACCCGTCTGGGCGTTGTCCAGCGCCAGCCGCAGGGAGTCCGAGTAAAATTCTTCTCCGAGGCGCGACGTGATGCCCCGCGACACAACCGTCTTGGTCGGCAGGCCAAGCTCACGGGCGAGGGCGAGTGCGGGCGAGTCGGCGCTGTTGCCGATGACTACGGCCACTTGGCCGTTGATCTGCCCCGAAGCGCAGGCGGCGGCGATAGCCTGCATGTTGCTGCCGCGCCCGTGCCGCCCGGAAAGTAAAATCGCGATGCGTGTCATAACATTCTCATTCGACGCGGGAAGGGGCTTCTCCTGTTTCTGCCGGAACACGCTTGACAAATGCCGGGAAATCCTTTAAGATAAAGAATGGTTTCCACGGATTGAAATCCGTGGCTGAAGAGCCTTCGGCTGGCTGTCCTACGGACAGAAAGAACGTCAACGGACGCTAATCTTCTGTCCGCAGGACAGTCGGCGCGAAGCGCCTTTCAGCCATGTAATTTATTGCGTGGTTCTTTTTGCGTGGCGGCCACGGATTTCGCCGTGGCATCTGCAAGGGGTGTTATGAGTCAAATTGCTGCTTTTCTTCGGGCCCGGCTGCGGGCCACGCTGGTGATCGCCGTGCTGATCATCGGCATTTACGGTTATGTCAGCTACAACCACGCCCAGCAGAAATCGCTGGAAACCACGCTTGCCTCCGGCACGCCGGCAGCCTGCGACTCCGCCGTGGCCGGGCTGGTGCAAAACGGGCGGCTTGTGGACGTGCTGATCAACACGCAGAACCCGGACGAAGATGTGACCAGCCCAAGTAACCAGCGCAGCCTGCTGATCCGCAAAAACGCCGTGGCATCGGTCAACCGCCTGAGCGCGGGAGGGAGAATTATCCCAAACGAAGCGTTTGACACGCTGTTTCTCCTTTGCAAAGACGCTGATGCCGACGTGAAAGCGTCTGCCGAAACCGGGCTGACGGCGCTTGGCAGCAAAGACGGCAACTTAAACGCCGTCATCCAGCGGCTGTCCAACGGCGACCCGGACATTCGGGGCGCGGCGGTGGACGTGCTGGGCAAAATCGGCGGCGATAAAACCGCGTCGGCAGTCAACGCCGTGCTGCTGAACACGGCGTCGCAGGACTCGGCCATCAGCGCCCTGCAAAAAATCGGTGCGCCGTCGGTCCCGCTGGTCGTCGCGCATCTGGAAGACCCGGCTTCGGCGTCAAACATCGCGTTCCGGCAGCAGATGGTCGGTGTGCTGGATCAAATTGCCGCGCCGTCCAGTGTGCCGGAGCTGATCAAGATCGCCGCCCAGCCCGCCCAGCCGTCCGTGCAGCGGCCGGCGCAGGTCGCACTTGCCGATACCGTGCTGGCGGCCTATACCAGTGTGCAGACCGCGAAAACGACCCTAGCCGCCGCAAAAGACCTCGCCGCACAGACGGCAGCGCAAACAGCGCTGACTCAGGCTTCCGCCGGCCTGCCGCAAGTCCAGACCGCCGAGCTGGCCTTGCGATCTATTCTCGGCGATACGGCGGCGGCCAGCGAGTCGCGCTCCCAGGCGGCGCTGGCGCTGGGGCAAAGCGGCACCCCGGCGGCAATTGCTGCGCTGGTGTCGGGGTTGGGAGATTTTGACGCGCAGGTGCGGGACTCATCGGAAACCGGCCTGCAAGCGTCCGGCCCTGCCGCCGTCGGCCCGCTT
>CAXTRL010000178.1:0-4667 GCA_964246575.1 uncultured Armatimonadales bacterium | reverse complement strand
TTTCGGCGGCTTTAGCGGCGGGAAATACCGAAAAACGCGCAGGCGCAGCGCAGGCGCTCGGCGGCATCGGCACCCCGCCCGCGCTGGCGGCGCTCCAAAGCGCGTTCAATGCGCCCGCAACGCCGCCCAGTGTGCGCGAAAGCGCAGTTGTCGGTCTGGGACGCAGCGGCAGCCCGTCCGTCATCCCGGCACTGGTGAAGGCGCTGAGTGACCCCGACGGCACTGTCGCCGCCGCCGCTCAAACCGGCCTGCTGACCCCGGCGCTCGCAAAGCCCGCCATTCCGCCGCTGGTTGCTTCGCTGTCCGGGCCGACCCCGGCTCCCTTCAACGCCGCCGAAACGCTGTCCCGCATGGGCGCTTTGGCGAACTCGGACGTGGTGCCGCGTTTGACCCAGTCCATTGCCACGGGCAATGCGCCGGCCCAGACCTGGGCGGCGGTGACGCTCGGCGAGATCGGCAGCCCGACCGCCGCCGTGCTGTCTGCGTTGCAGGGCTTGTCTAAGAGCGCCAACCCGCAGGTGCAGTACGCCGCGTCGCAATCGCTCCTGAAGCTGTCGGGGTCTTAAAACGCCGCTTCGGTGTTGAGCCGGGCATCCATCGCCGTTTGAAGCCGGCGGATATGGGCGGCGTTGCGGCCCAGGTCGCCAAAACCGGCGTGGGAACGGGCGCGGAGCGTCACCCGCGTTTGACCGTGGCCGAGGTCAAAGAAGTACGCCGTCACGTCACTGGTCCCGAGAGCCGAAGACATGGCGGCTTCCAGAATATCGTTTTCGGCGTCCCGCGACAGCAGCTCCCAGCCCGGCAGGCGCGTCAGCGCCTTTTCCGCTGCGGTCATGGCCCGGCTGATGTCTGTATAGTAAACCCGCGACCGCAGGGTCGGGTACGCTGCACTTTCGCCGGTCGTGATGTCATTGACCGTAAACAATCTCCGGTTCGCCCAGCCCCAGTACGCCGCCGCCAGTCCTGCCCCTATCCAAATCCATCCTGTTCGTGTCTTGCTCATTCGTTCTCCTTGCCGATTTCTAAGTGTTGCTAATTTCTAAGCGTTCCATGCCCCGGTCCAGCGCCGCCAGCAGCGTCTCATGCAGCGCCGGGTTGGATGCGCCTAAAATGGACTGCAAGTTCGGCTCCGTCGTGTCCAGCAGCTTTGTTTGATCTAATGACCGCCCGTAAGCATCGGTGACCACTGCGCCCGCTTCCTGGGCAATCAGCGCCGCCGCCGCAATGTCATACGGGAACAAGCCAATCGGCTTGCCCAGGCCTAGTTCCAAAAAGCGCTCCCGTGACGCCGGGTAGTCGCGCAGAATGCGGTTGCCGATGTCCATCGACGCCGCAAGCTGGCCCGTCATCAGCCGTGTCAGCGAAAACGCCGTTGAGTTAAACAAAAAGCAGCCGCCCGTCATGGAAGAAGCGTCTACGATCTCGCCCAAAGCTACGCCGATCCACTCAAACGGACGCGCGACCACTTCAAACGACAGCGGCGCTTTGCGAAGTTCCGTCACCGGCAAAAGGCGCGGGGCACGTTCCGAACCGTCCGGCCCGATCCAGTGTGCGCCGCCGCCGCGCCCCGCCCAAAATAGGTCGTCTTGCTTGATCTCGCCGATGCAGCCGAAGCGGACATCCGCCATCGTCACGTCCGGCGTGTAATCGGCCCAAGCAACGGACACGACGCACTGCTCAAAGCCCGCCATGGCAGGCCGCGTGCCGTCAATCGGGTCAATCACCAGCACGGCTTCCGGGGACGAGCCGAACTCAATTAAACCCTTGTCTTCCGAGTAATAGGTAATGGAAAGCTTTTCGCGCTCAATAAACGACACAATCGCTTCTTCGGCGATCTCGTCAATCGCAAACGTCGCATCCCCGGAGGCCGCTGTGCCGGACACTTCGCGCCCGTGCCACGCGCCGAGATGAGGCCGCACCGTGTCCCGAATATGGCGCGTCATCGCCAGAACCGTTTCTTGAGGCGTCATCGGGTTAAGTCTTTCAAGGCCAGCTTTTCCAAATTCTCCACGATATGATGCGCCTGCTCAAACGCGAAGTGGCGCGTCAAGGCAGTCGGCACGGCGACCGTGAACATGCCGGCGGCGTGAGCGGCGGCCAGGCCGCGCGGGGAGTCTTCAAACGCCGCGCAGTGCTGCGGCAAAACGCCTAAACGCTCGGCGGCCAGCAGGTAGACATCAGGCGCAGGCTTCGGATGCGCCACTTCGTCAGCCGTCGCGATGGCCCGAAAGCGCGAAGTCAGGCCCGTGATCTCCAGAACACGGTCTACCCATCCCCGTTCGGAGTTAGACGCGACCGCGCACGGGATCTGCGCTTCGTCTAAAGCGTCCAGAACTGCCAGAACGCCCGGCATCGGGGTCAGCCTGCCGATGGCGTTGTGGTAGAACAAGCGCCGTCGTGCGTCAACGGCGTCCGAGTCGTAGTCCAGCCCAGCGGCTTCCGCCAGCGGCGCGTGCCAGTCGCGGCGGCTGTGGCCTTTGGCCGTGCCGATGCTCTGCGCCCAGGTCTCTATCGGCAGCGCCAAGCCCTGTTCGGCATAAATCTCCCGCCAAGCGTCGTAATCCGGCGTTTCGGTGTCGGCCAGCAGGCCGTCGCAGTCAAAGATTGCGCCAAGAAGTGAATAGCTTTGTGTCACAGGCGCTAGTTCGGGATGCGTGGCAAGTATTCCTGCTATAATAGGTTTATGAGTGATGTGAAACCGAGAACGCGAGGGAATAAATTCCTCTCGCTGCCAAAAGTCGTCCTTCGGACGAAGAATGTTACCCGGCACGCTATCGTTTGGACTCTTCCGTCCGAAGGACGCCTCTGCGTAGCGAGAGGAATTTATTCCCACGCTTCCTGTTCCCACGCTCTTCTGCTTGCGTTCATCTTCCTGCTTTTCTTTTGCCTGCTTCCTGTCCACGCGCAAGCTCCGCTTGCACCAACACTTGACAAAATCCTGAATGCGCCTGCGCTTAAAGGCGGCGTCACCGGTGCGATTGTCTGCCGGGTACGGGACGGCAAGACTCTCTACGCCCATGACGCCGACCTGCGCCTGCTGCCGGCGTCCAACCGTAAGCTGTTCACATCGGCTGCCGCGCTGGAGCTGTTGGGGCCGGATTTCCGGGTCCACACGGATATTCTCGCGGCGGCGCGGCCGGATGCGAATGGGACAATCGCAGGCAGCGTCTATCTGCGTGGTGGCGGTGACGGCCTGCTGTCCCCATCGGACTTAGACGCGATGGCCGGAGCGCTGGTACAGGCCGGGGTGAAGCGCATAGACGGCGGAGTGGTCGGCGACGGCACGTGCTTTGCCGACGGCCCGTATGGCTTCGGCTGGGAATGGGACGATTTCAGCGACGAAGAGTTTCCGCAGATTTCGGGATTGGAAGTCAGCGAAGGCGTCCTGGAAGTCCGCGCCGTGCCGGGCCGCGCGTCGGGTGACCCCGTCACCGTGACTGTAGACCCGCCGACCGACTATGTGCCGCTGACTGTGACGGCGCAGACAGCCGCAAAAGACGCCGCCGACACCTGCACGATTTCCCGTCCCTGGGACAAGAACGAGTTCCAAATCGCCGGAACGCTGCCACTGGGACAGACCTTGACGCAGAAAGTCCCCGTCCAAGCCCCGCCCCTGCTGGCGGCTGCGCTGCTTCAAGCGGCGCTTGTGCGGCACGGCATCACGGTTTCCGGCAAAGCCGCAGTCGGTCAAACTGCACCGAACGCTATGGTGCTGGCGACGCATTCCAGCCTGCCGCTGTCGGAGTATATTGTCCGCATGAACAAGCCGAGCGACAACTTACTCGCGGAGTCACTGGTGCGGGAACTGGACAGTGCTGGAACTTATGACGCCGGACACGCCCGCGAAACGCCGTTTTTTCGCTCCCTCGGCGTGGACACCGAAGCAATTGCCCTGGTAGACGGCTGCGGGGTGGGGCGGCGCAACTTTGTCACTGCGCGGGCCGTCTCCCAGCTTCTCTTGGGAATGCACCGCGAGAGAAACTGGCCCTTGTATTACGCCTCGCTGCCGATTGCCGGAGTAGACGGCACACTGAAGGGCCGCATGATTGGAACGCCCGCCCAGAACAATGTCCATGCCAAGACCGGTACGCTCAGTCAGGCGCGGGCGCTGTCCGGCTATGTCACGGGCCGCAGCGGCCAGCTTTATGTTTTCTCGCTGCTGATGAACAACTTTTCCGGCAATGCCCGCTCGGCAGGGGCCGTTCAGGACCAGTTCGTCGAATATCTCGCCGCGCATCTTTAGGCGGTTTGTTAGAACACTTCGTCTTCGCCGATGACTGGGTTCTCCAGTGTGCCGATTTCGGGGATTCGCACTTCCACTAAATCGCCGGGGTGGAGGGGGCCGACGCCGGGCGGGGTGCCGGTGGCAATCACGTCGCCGGGATGCAGCGCGATCTGCTTGGACAAGTATGCAATCAGTGTCGGGATCGAGAACAGCATCTCGGACGTGTTGGTTTCCTGCTTGACTTCGCCGTTGACGCTCAGCGTCAGCAGCAGGTTTTGCGGGCTTGGCACCTCGTCAGGCGTGACGATGCATGGGCCGAGCGGGCCAAATGTGTCGTAGCTTTTGGACAAAAACCAGGGCAGGCTTTTTCCAATCGCCCGCTTCTGCACGTCCCGCGCCGTGACATCGTTAATCAGCGTATAGCCCGCGACATGCGACAGCG
>CAXTRL010000177.1:3888-7341 GCA_964246575.1 uncultured Armatimonadales bacterium | reverse complement strand
ATAGTAGGCCGGCTTGCTGTTTTCCCGGCGTACCCATTACCGCCGCCAAAAGCAGTTGTGCTGAAGCGGTTTCAAGGAGCGCACGGCAATGCCGACAGGGAAAATCAAATGGTTCAGCGACGCCAAAGGTTACGGGTTTATTGACACCGGCTCCGGGAAAGACTTGTTCGTCCACTTTTCCGCCATTCAGCAGGACGGCTACAAGTCCCTGCGCGAAGGCCAGGAAGTGGAATACGAAGTGGGCGAAGGACCAAAAGGCGCTCAAGCCGAGAAAGTCGTGCCGCACGGCGGACGCTCTGAATAAACCCTCAACATATTCCGAAAGAAGGAACTAAGATGGATAAACGCATCCAGCGCGTCGCGGCGGAAACGCCGTCTTTGCTGGAAGCGGCGGCGGTTCCCGGCCTCACCGTCGCGCTCCTGGAAGACGGCAAAACCCGCGAGGTGCTTTGCTTCGGCACGACGACACCACAGGGCAGCGTACCCATTACCGAGAAGGCGATCTTCAAGTCTGCGTCGCTGACCAAGCAGGCGTTTTTGTACGCGGTGCTGAAGACGATTGAAGCGGGAACACTGGACATCGATCAGCCGCTCGCGCAGTATTTGGACAAGCCGTATGAGGCAGACGACAGCGATATTGGACGCATTACCGCCCGCCACGTCTTGACCCATACCACCGGCTGGCGTAACTGGCCGCCTGCGGATGGCGAGTTGATCACGCGGATTGCCCCGCTGGGCGAGCGGTGGACCTACTCCGGGCAGGCATTTCTCTACTTGCAGGCGGCCCTGGAGGCGCTTTGGGGTGAGCCTGCGTCAGACTACCTCCAGCGGTCGGTGCTGGATCCGCTGCACATGCCTTTAAGCAGCTTTTTGTGGAAAGAGGAGTACGCGGAAACGGCAGTGGACGGGTTTGACCCGAACGGCAACATCCCCGAACATTGCCGCTGGCGCCCCACCGAGGCGGACGCTTCGGGCAGCCTGCATACAACGGCGCGGGAGTACGCTCGTCTGCTGGAAGCGTTTCTTGAGCCGGACCTACGCTTGCGGCACCCGGAAGTGTATCAGCGGCAGATCGAGATCAACACGCGCTTCGGCTGGTCCTTCGGGTGGGGCACCGCCGACCATGACATCCTTTGGCAATGGGGCGACCACACTGCCTTTACCGCTTTCTCCGCTCTTGTGCCTACACGCGGGTTAGGCATCGTCGTTCTGACAAACGGGACGCGCGGCTCGCGCATCTACTTAGAGTGGGTCAGCGCCTGGCTGGAAGCAGATCTGTCAGCGTTTCCTACTCCCAGCGTTTGAGAACCCCGTTGAAACGCCTGCATAACAGGGGTGATTGAATAAACCCGTATCAGACGGGGCTTGTTGGCATGGTTCTTGCTTTTTGCCAAACATACCAAATGATTTTCCCGAGAAAGTAATACCGATTATGAGCCATGTCTTTCGTTCTGTTTTGCTGTTCTGCTGTTTAGCTTTTTCCGCACTGTCCTTGCTGACGCCGCCGCTTTTGGCCCAAGCGACAGCAACGATTGACGCCAATGCCAAGCTGCATATTGTGGTTGCCAATGAAGCCCAGCTTACCGGCGATTACCCAGTAGACAATGCCGGCAACATCACCATGCTGTATATCAACCAGGTGCATGTGCAGGGGCTGACTCCCGCGCAGGCTGCCGCTGCGATCCGGGGCCAAGCGGCAAGCGGTGGGCAGGCCGCGACCGGGCTGTCCAAGTTCTATGTGGCTCCCCAGATTGTCGTCACCATTGTTGACACCGGCGGGATCGGCGTTGACGTCACCGGCCTGGTCAGTGCGCCGCGCCACTACACGCTGCCTTCCAATGCTCATCTCAATGATGTGCTGGTGCAGGCGGTCCCTGCCCTGAACTCGGATTTAAGCAAAGTGACGATCAGCCACGCCGACACTAAAAACCAGGAAACGGTAGACTACCGGGCGTACCTGGACAACAAAATTGAGACTGGAAACCCGCTGCTTCGCAGCGGCGACGTCGTCAACGTCGCCAGCAGTGAGCCGCTGCCGATTTTCGTCAATGTCCAGGGCCAGGTCGTCAAGCCGGGCCGGTTCCAGGTGGCCGCCGGAACGACCGCCTACACAGCGCTACAGGCCGCCGGCGGCCCAACCGTCGCCTCAAACTTGTCCGGTGTGGTCATCAAGCACTTTGGCGTCACGAACACGATCCCCTTCCAGTACGAGCAGGCCGGGCTGACACCGACCGACGTTACCTTGAACCCGGTGCTGCTTGACGGCGACACGATCATTGTCCCGGCGGCGGTGATCACGTCCACTTACACGATCACCGGCCCCGGCATCCGCAACCCGTCCGAATATGCTCTGCCGAACGGTACACCGATTACTCTGGCGTCCGCCATCGGCAAAGCCGGCGGCCTGTCCGACCGCGCCCAGATCAAAGCGGTCCAGATTGTCCGCACCAACCCGGTGACACGGGCGACGCAGACAATCAAGCTGGATGCAACTAATCCTGATGTCCAGGGGACGTACCTGGTGCAGCCCGGCGACAACATCACCATCGCTCAGGGCAGCCCGCCTTCCAAGATTGACCCGTTCCAGATCTTAGGCATCGTGATTGCCATTATCAGCATCGCGCATCACTAAGTCAGAGTCGAAAAGCCAGGGTCAAGAAAGCAGCCCCCGAAACGTAGTTTCGAGGGCTGTTTTGTTACCTTCTGTTACTCCGGCGGCTCCGGCTCGCTTCCGCTCATGGGAATTGGGATTTGGCTTGCCAGGCGCGACGCCGAGCAGAAGCGGCGGCTGATTTTGGCGATTTCTCGCAGGCGGCTGATTTCGCGGTTTATGTTCAGCGCTTCAATGCGGGCTAGGTCATGGCTGTCCAGGGCATTGATGACGTTCTCCGCCAGCCGAATTGCGCCGAGAGCGACAATTTCATTGTCGTAATCCACCGTCACATAAAACAATCCGCGCGGGTCTACTGTCCAGTTCCAGCAGGTTTCGCCCGACAGCGGCACGCCGATCCCGCGCCGGACCTGATTTTGGATTTCAATAATCAGATGCTCGAACAGATGCGGGATTTCCGTCGCCTGCGCTTCCCGGCGAAACGACAGGCCGTCGTCGTTGAAGCAGTGCTGCGTCGCGAGCTGCGGCAGCATCTTGAATAAAATGCGCGGGATGTGAGGCCGGCCGGCGGTCGTGAAGGCGTCGGTTTCCAGCATCTCGACCACCAGGGTGGCGCGGCAAGTGTCGTGGAAAATGATTTCGGTGACGTTCAAGGGTTTCTCGTGCGTTTATTTCGCGTCGCTTTGCGTGTTTTTCCGTGCGTTTCAGGCGGCAGCCTCTTGACAAAGGCAGTGGCAGCGGCTATAATATCTTTGGCTTTCGTTCCCTGATAGCTCAATTGGCAGAGCGTTCGGCTGTTAACCGAAATGTTGTAGGTTCAAGTCCTACTCAGGGAGCCATTT
>CAXTRL010000177.1:0-3788 GCA_964246575.1 uncultured Armatimonadales bacterium | reverse complement strand
CGTTCGGCTGTTAACCGAAATGTTGTAGGTTCAAGTCCTACTCAGGGAGCCATTTTCCACTCTTTTCTTATTCCACTCTTATTCCACTTTTGTTGCTGTTCCACACGCTCGCAACTGCTGTTCTCGTTAGTGTCCTTCCATTGTAACATAAGAAACCCGGTTTGTCTATTCTTGTTTGCTTATTCTTCTACCGGCGAAAAAGCTGAGGATACGAGTCGGCAAGCTGGCGCATATCGTGCGGGGTCACATACGGCGTTTCTTCCGGCAAAGGGTCGCCTATCGGTGATTCGTGAAGGGTTTCTACCGGGAACATTAAATCGCCGGGATCGCTGCTGTGCTGCTGGATGCCTAGAGCGTGGCCGAACTCATGCGCCGCCGTCGCTTGCAGGTCTTCCATAGTCCCCGCGCCCTCCGCCAGCCGAATTGACGCTTTTTTGAGCGTCGTGCCGGACCAGTGGAGTTCCGTTTCTCCAATCACATGCGTGTCTGCCGACAAAAACCGCCCCGCAACGAACTGCACGGTGATGTCCGCCGCTTTTGGGTCCGTCGTGCGGATGTAGCAGACCTTTTCGTGCGACGCATCCACCCATTCGTCCAGCCCCGCCAGCACAATCAGCGCCCGCTGGTCTCGCGCTCCATCCCTCGCTTCCACATAAACACGCACCGGAAACTGCGTCCAGTGCAGTGCGGGCGCTAAGGCGCGGGCCGACTCCTGCGGCTGGGCAGGCGCGGGACCAGGCTGGAAGAAGAAAGTGAGCAGGGAAACAGGGGCAAACAGCCGCGCAAAACGTCTTGTCATGCCTGATAATACGGCCCTGCCCGCCTGTCCTGTTCCCATCCACTTCCCCTCTCTTTTCCCTTATCAGTGTTTCTGCCGTGTAGATTTTCCCTGCTGTCTGCCGATAATCAAAATTGCGTGTTCGGTTAAAAACAATTTTGGGAATAAAAGAGGACGTCCGCTCGTTAAAGGCGCTATGGACCTTTGTAAACTTTGATAAACCAGATAAAATCTCAGGAGGATGCGCGGGAAGCCTGGCTGCTTCGCGCCGGCGCGGAACTGTGGAAAGCGGTTGTCGCGGAAGCGGAACATCCTGCCGCAGACACGCAGGCAGCGCTCGCCGCCGTGCGGCACGCCCTGAACTGCGCCCGCCGCCTGCGCCGGGCCGGGGAACTGGAGCATGTGGTGCTGCTGGAACAATGTGCACAGGCTACGAAAAACCATGCCCTGGCCTTACAGCAGTGGGGCCGTGGCCGGGGCCTGAACTGGGATGCCGATTGGGGGACACAGTGGGGCGAAACGCTGGCTGCTGAAAGCAGCCAAACGCCTGCCCCCACTGAGGACGTCATGCGACCGTGTGAGGACGTTATGCGATTGTGACGCCGTCTTTCGCGCGGGTCGCCGCGCTTTCCGGCAGCCGCTCACTGCTCTTTTGATCATCACCCGACAAGGCCTTGACGGCAAGGTAAGCTGTGATGCCAAAGCCGACTTTGTTGACAACGTCGGCTACGGCAGACAGCACGTTGAACCAGTCCAAGTTGAGGTTGGGATGGCTCGCCGAGATGCCTTCTGCGATGTAGACGATTGGATACACTCCCCACAGCGACCACAAGTAAACATTCATCTTGCTGATGCCGTTGCGGATCGGCTCCGGCTGGGTTGCCGCCAGAGCTTTGCCTTCGGTCAGCAGGATGCCCAAAATCGCAGCGTAACCCAGGGTGGAAATAAAGCCCCACACATAATGCTCGGTGACAGTATGGCCGGGGTTCAGGACCCAGTGGCCGTCAGCCGTGTGGCCCGAAAGCTCGCCGATAAAGCCCGTCACGATCATAAACAAGTCCGCCACAATTAGCTTCGTGGCAAGTCCGATGCCGCGCACCCGCAGCATTTCCGGGTACTTCAGCACCAGAAGCGGCGTGGTCACGGTCCAGTCAATGTAACGGATGTCAGTTGGGAATGTTTTATCCGGATCATAGTTGCGCGTCAGAAAATAATACGCAACGGCGGCGACGCCGCAGATAATCGCCGAGGTCACCATTGTCCCCCGGTAATCCGGCAAAATCTTTTCCTTTTCGACAAGAAAAAAAACAAAGGCCGCGCCAAGCGCGAACATCGAGACGAACAGGCTGTAATGCACAAACGCCTGTGAGGTCGAAAGCGTCGTTGCTGCTTCGTCGAATCCCATAATTCGTAACCCTTCTAGCGTGTGAGTGTTCTCACGCTAACCCTGTTACCCGGAAGAAATCTCTATCAAGCGGGGATTGACACAATTTCTCAAAATTATTTCGCATCTATTGATGCGACTGCTTTGTTGAAACCAAAGCCGCAGCGGCAACAAAAGCCGCAGCGGGGAGCAGGGCAAGCCTGCTCCTCTGCCGAAAGGCCCAAATTGATAGGTTATGCCGGCCTCTTTTTGGAAACCTCGGCGAGATGCGCGGCTTCGTCAGCTTCAATCTCGGCGATGCTTTTGCGGGGCGGCTCCGCAGCATCGGCGGGCGCAAGATCGTTCACGCTGACCAGAAGGCTGTAGCGGAGCGAGAACTTTTTTTCGGCGGCGGACAGCTTGTTGCGGCCCTCGTCGGACAGCCCGTCCAGCCATTTCTGGCGCATGGCGTCGGTGCCGGCCTGGTGACGCTTGCGGATGTCTTCCGGCAGGCTGTCCGGGTCCACGGCAACCGCCGCCGTGTTGTCGCTGTAAAGTTTGGCGATGGTGCCGGTCAAACCCCGGTAATACGGGTAGAATAACCCAGACTTTGTGTCGGCGGCGCTTGTGTCGCGGTCTGCAAGGCGCACGGGTGCGCCTTCAGTCAATGTAGGTGCTGATTGGTGTGCCATGGGGCAATCTCCTTTAGTATCTCTTTATATCTTTTCAAGCGAGGCAGGAAAAACGATGGCTGATATTCTCTTTGATGCAGGACTACTTTTCACGATCTTGGCGCTGGTGGGCCTGATCGGTGTTTTAGTGTTCCTCGCGATGACGGCGCTGAAGCTGAAAACTTATGTGACCACCAACGCCGGGCGGCTTTACAAGCGTCCGCTGGCTTCCGGCAAGAACTTGGCGGCAACCGTCAAGGGTATCGCGCAGCAGGAAACGGTACGCGGCAAGCATATCGGCGCATCCGCCAAAGGGGCCGCGCTGGCCGTCAAAGATACCGCACTTCATATTAAAGACACCGCGCAATCGGTTCACCCGGAGCATTTAAAGCCCGCGCTGTCTTCTGTGTCCAATATCGGCAAGACCCTCAAGCTCGCCGTCAATCTGTCTCATGCCGGCGAAGTGCGGAAGCACTAAAATTATTTTGTCGCCGCTTGAATGGCTCCGATGACTTTTTGGGGCGGCGCTGCCGAAACATCGCCCTCCATGACCGGCTTGCCGTCTACCGACACGCCGTTTCCCGTCGCGGCCTGGGCGGCAGGAGAGCGGTCAGACGCGGGGACATCCGTGTTGACGATCACTGCGGAAGCGCTGCCGCCGCTTTTGGCGACATATTCCTGCACGGCTTGAAGCGGCGTCGTCAGCGACGCCGGCTGCTTTTGGTTGTTCTCGTTGTAGGACCAGCCGACGACAATATGGTGCTTAGCGGTCGCTGGGTTGCCGACCGTCTGCTCGGCGGGCAGGGTTGCCGGCGACACTGAAGGCGGCAGCGCCGCCGCTTTCGGCGCGGGCGCAGTTTGGGCTGCCGTCTGCGGCGGCGGGGCGTCATCGTCTTGGTCCGGCTGCCCGGTTTTCTTGATGCCTTGATTTAAGATATCCAGCGCGGCAATTAAAATTGCCAGACAGGCGACTACA
>CAXTRL010000176.1:0-7366 GCA_964246575.1 uncultured Armatimonadales bacterium | reverse complement strand
CTCATCTTTGTCCGAAGGACGCTTCTTTGCCGGGGTTTTCCACAACCCCGGCAGGCCATCAAACAGCAGCCGCCTCTAAATCATACGGCTCAGCGGCGCAAACGCGGGCCGCAACGAATGTTCCCGGCGCAGCGTCGCAGTTCTTCACCGTCACCATGCCGTCAATTTCCGGGGCATCGCGGAACGAGCGGCCAATAGCATCAGCGCCGCGCCGCGCTTCCACAAGTACGTCCAGCTTTCGCCCTAGCCATTTCTGGTTGTTTTGAAGGCTGATACTCTGCTGCGCCGCCATCAGGGCATCGCGCCTCACCCGCATGACTTTGTTGGGAACGGGATTGTCTAGGGCAAACGCTGGGGTGCCTTCTTCGGCAGAGTAAGTAAACACGCCCAGTCTGTCAAAGCGCATTTCCGCGACAAAGTCCAAAAGACTCGCAAAGTGCGCGTCCGTCTCGCCGGGAAAGCCGACCAGAAACGTCGTCCGCAGGGTCAGGTTAGGAAGCGTTTCGCGCATTTTGCCGAACAGCCGCTTGTACTGCTCCACCGACCCGCCGCGCTTCATGGCTTTCAGCATCTGGTCGTCGCCATGCTGCAAGGGCATGTCAATGTAGGGAATGACTTGGGGCAGATCGCGCAGAACATCCAAAAGCGGCTGACGCACCATGGTCGGGTAGCAGTACAAAAGCCGCAGCCACTGAATGCCGTCAACGTCGGCCAGCGCCGTCAGCAGCTCCGGCAGGGCCAGCCGCCCGTACAAGTCCATGCCGTAAGCGGTCGTGTCCTGCGCCACCAGGTTCAGTTCTTTTGCCCCAGACGCCGCAAGTTGCCGCGCTTCTTCGACAAGCCGCTCGATGGGCTTAGAACGGTGCTTGCCGCGAATGCCGGGAATGGCGCAGAACGTACACGAATGGTCGCAGCCTTCGGAGATCTTCAGGTACGCCGTCCACGGCGTCGCCGTGGCCCGAAGCCGTGCCTGGGGAATGAGCGGGTACTTGTCCGCGACCGTCTCGACTAAGTTGATCTGCCGGGGCCGGGACCCGAACACGACATTGCCGATGGCCGGGCCGCTTTCAATGCCGAGAAACGCATCCACTTCCGGGATTTCTTTGGCAAGGTCGCTGCCGTAGCGCTGTGCCAGACAGCCCGTGACAATGACTTTAGATACCTGCCCGCGCTCTTTGCGCCGCACGGCATCAAGTATCGCCGCAATGCTTTCTTCTTTCGCCGAGTTGATAAAGCCGCAGGTGTTGACAATCAGCACGTCGGCGTCGGCCTTGTCCGCGACAAACTGCACCGCTTCGCCGCGCGTCCCCGCCAGCGCCCCCAGCATTTCCTCGCCGTCCACCTGATTTTTCGCGCACCCAAGCTGCACCAGACCCACTTTGGTCGTCAAAACGTGTTCTTCCCCCGCCCAAACGGATACAAATCAACAAGATAATCGCGTAAGTATACCTGAAAAGGGCGGGGCGCGTCAAACCGCGTCACAAAACCCAATTTCCTAAATGACTTGCGGCTCAATGTCACCGATGTATTGAAACTTTTGCTCTCCCGGCTCCCACCAGAAGAAAAGTTCCAAACCCAGATAATCAAAATCCGTTTGGTTCTCAAGCCACTGCTTCTCCAGACAGCGCACGAAGACGCTTAGTGTATATCTGCGCTCCTCGGGGCGGATGGGAGGGTATGCCGGTCCTAGATAGAGCGAATAATTTTCCTCGCTGATATAGTATTCGCCGGTGAGCCTTGCTCGCTGAGGAAATAGCGGCTGTTCTTCGTTGACAACCTCGTCGTCGTTGACATACCGCTCCACAGCTTCTTGAACCGCTTGCAATACTTCGCCGTGATGGGCCGAGCAACGGTTGAACTCCTGTTCGTCAAATTCTTCCTCTCGCGAAAGTGCAAAAGGTCGCGCCCACCCCGGCACCGGAACACGTTTCGTTGTCAACATTGTCATTGCATCGCCAATGTCCGTGTTACCTTGCGCCGCTTTGCTAACCTGCTTTGCGGCTCTGACTCCGCCGCCGTGTGCGCTAAAACACTCTCATCTGCGCCGAGCGCCCGCAGCACTTTCCGAACGGTGCGGAACGAGGGGTTGCCTTCGGCACTGAGCGCACGGTACAGGCTTTCGCGCCCCAAGCCGGTCTGTGCGGCCAGCCAGGTGAAGCCGTTCGCGCGTGCCTGAACCGCCCGGCGAAGGCCCACGTAAAACGCTTCATCACTTTCTTGCAGGCAGGCTTCTAAGTAAACGTCCAAGTATTCTTTGTCGCGCATTTTAGGGGCGTAAGTCTCGTTGTAGTCCGCTAGAGGCATACCGAAGTGTATCATTGATAATACACTTTGTCAATCCGCTTTTGCGAGTGCGGAACTTGACAATGATGAGGCTTGTTGCTCATAATAACGAGCATAAAAAGCAAAAGAATGTGTGATTTAGAAGCGGAGTGTAAGTTTTTGAGCGACGTAAATCCAGACGATCTGTTTGATGTGGCGATTATCGGCGGGGGGCCGGTGGGGCAGTATGCGGCGTATTACGCAGGGCTGCGGGGGATGAAAACAAAGGTGATTGACAGCCTGCCGCAGCTTGGCGGGCAGTTGTCGGCGCTGTACCCGGAAAAGTATATTTTCGATGTGGCGGGCTACGCGAAAGTGTATGCCCGTGATCTGGTGGAAAACTTAAGCGAGCAGATGATGCAGTACAGGCCGACGCTGGCTTTGGACCAGAAAGTGGTCAATTTGACTTCCAACGGCGTGGTGACGATGGAAACCGAGAAGGGCGAAACGCACTACGCGAAGTCGGCGATTATCGCGGCTGGGGTGGGGGCATTTATGCCGCGCAAGATCGCGCAGGCGGGTTTGGAGGAGCTGGAAGGGCGTGGCGTCCACTACTTTGTCACCGACAAGAGTATTCTCGCGGGCAAGCGGCTGGTCGTAGTCGGCGGCGGCGACAGCGCGTTTGACTGGACGCTGAACTTGCATGACGCCGCTGAAAGCATTCTGCAAATCCACCGCTCCGACAAATACAAGGCGCATGAAGACACAATTGAAAAAGTCATGGCGCTGCCGATTGACTTCCGGCCCTTCTTTGAGGTCAAGGCCGTTCATGGCGAGGAGCATGTGGAAGGCGTGACGATCTTTGACAACCGGACCAAAGCCGAAGAATATTATCCGTGCGACGAGCTGCTGTTAAATTTGGGCTTTTTGACCAATCTTGGCCCGATCAAGCAATGGGGCTTCGACATTGTCGGCAACTCCATCGCCGTCAACACGCGCATGGAAACCAATGTCCCCGGCGTCTACGGTGCGGGCGACATCGTCACCTATGATGGCAAGCTGAAGCTGATCGCTACGGGTTTCGGGGAAGCCGCCATTGCGGTAAATCACGCCAAAGCGCATGTGGACCCGGCGGCCAAAGTCAACCCCGGCCATTCTTCGGAAGGCCCCGCCGACAAGAAATCACACTAAAAAAGCGCATGGAAAGAAACCGCCGATGAACGCACAAAAACTTTCGCTTGGATTAGCTTGGTTCAGCCTCGGCCTGGGCTTCTACGAAGTCGTAGCGCCGAAGCACCTCAGCCGCCTGCTGGGCTTGGAAGGCAAAGAAGGCTTGATCCGGTTTTACGGCCTGCGCGAAATCGGCGCGGGCGTCGGCGTCTTCGCGTCCCAGCCGAACCCGGCGGCCTGGGTTTGGGCGAGGGCTGCCGGCGACGTGCTGGACCTGGCGACCCTGGGAACGGCCTTTCGCCCGGACAACCCCAAGCAAAAGAACGCCTTTGCCGCCGTCTTAGCCGTCCTCGGCGTCACCGTGCTGGACATGCTGTGCGGCCAGGAGCTTCTCGCCCCCGCCAATCCGTCTTGAATTCGTCAGTGCAGCAGACAAAGGCCGCCGGCAAAAAAGCCGGCGGCCTTTTATTTTTTGCCTGCCTGCCAATTTTGCGAGAATCGGCAGAATGTGCTGTATAATGAGCCATACGACAAATTGAAATTGCAGGAAATCTTGACTATGCGTACCCCCCCCCCATGCGTTTTGTGATCGCCGCCCTCTGCTGCCTTTTTTCCATTTTCGCCTTTAGTTCCTCGGCTCTCGCTCAGAACCCGGCGGTTTATCCCAGCATCAGTCAAAACATTCCTGAGACTTCCACCACTGATGGTTGTGGCTATCAGGAATGGTTTGTTGATGGGCCGAACGGATTCTTTGCCTACGGGCCGACGCCAGCCGGCGGCACGGATAATACCAAAGGATGGCAGGTCACTGTTTTTTCTAAAGGCAGCTCCTATACTATCATCCCACCAGCAAGTGCGGCGCTAGGAAGCTATATTATCAGCTACGGAACAACCCAAACCGGAAGCGCCAAAGCGGACACTTTGGATTGCTACGGCCCCGCGGCCAACTTCAACGTGGTCAGTCCTGCTGCTAGGCCCGCCGCCGGCACTCCTGCGTTTTCCTGGCAAGGATCGGTGGCCGGAGTCAACACCGGCAACGGCAACAAAACGACGGCGCTGCCAATCAGCGGCTGGACCATGCGCGGCGGCATGGGCGTTTCGTGTGCGCTATACCACAACAGCCAGGGGGCGCTCGGCGGAACTTACGGCTACAAGTGGACCCTCAGCTACCTCAGCTATATCAGCGGTGGTTCGTCTGCGCCGATTCTGCATTGGGACAGCGGCCAAGTGGAAGCGTTCCAGCTTGTTTCCACCTACAACGGCTACACTACTTATAACTCGCCTTACGGCATTCTGGATAAACTGACTTGCACTAACGGCGTTTTTACGCTGACAACGACAAGCAACACGGTCTTCACGTTCGGCTATGTCCCAAGTAATGCCTATCTTTCCAGTATTACGGATATGGACGGCAACACGCTGACCATTAACCACAACAGCGACACTACGATCAAAAGCGTGGTTGACCCAACAGGCCGGACACTGACCTACACTTACTCCGGCGGGCATTTGGTGACTGTTGCCGATCCGCTGGGGCGGCAGTGGGGCATTGCTTACACCAGCGCGGGCGACTTGTGGTATGTGACCGACCCCAGCGTGTCGTTCTCGTACAGCTACCGGGCGTTCGCCTACGACGGCAGCCATGACATTACGGGGATGCAGGACCACAACAACAACCATTCCACTTTCGGCTACAATTCCGATAGCAGCCTGGCATGGGCCAAAGACCCGCTGGGCAACCAGACGAATTTTACTTATAATCCGACCAACACCGTCATTACAGACCCAAATGGGCATACGACGACGCATACTTACCAGTACAGCCGCTTGATTTCCGTCACTGACGCACTGAACTATTTCAGTGGCACGTCTTATGATTACAACAACATTGTCACCGTCACCACCGATAAGCGCGGGAACGCCGCCTACTTTAGCTCTCACTTCAGCAACGATACCAGTACGTCTACCAGCACGGACCCGCTGAAGTATTCCAGCACCACCACTTATGACGCCAAGAACAAGGTGGTTGGGTCAGTAGACGCGCTGGGCAATGCGACAGCGAATACTTACTCTACGGACGGCAAGGAGGATTTGCTGACGACGAGCGTGACCGGGACCGGGAGCAACCCGTTCAAGGCGACTTCTTCGGTCGGCGGTTACTCTTACGGTCTGCCGACGACGTTTACGGACCCGCTGAGCTTCTCGTCCAGTGTCGGCTATGACGGCAACGGCTATCCGAACACCGCGACGGATGCCAACAGTCATACGTCCACTGCGATCTTCAATGCCCTGGGCTGGAAGCAGTCAAGCACGGATGCCGCAAACCACACGACGACCAACACCTACGATAACTGGGGCCGGGTCACCGCCGTGACTGCGCCGGACAACACGCAGACGACGATGACGTATGACCCGAACGGCAACGTCCTGACCGTGACCGACGCGGACAACCACAAGGTCACCAATGTTTACGACGCCGACAACCGCCTGATCCAGACCACCAATGGGCGCAGCGATGTCGTCAAGTACACCTACGACGGCACGGACTATATTTCCGGCGCACCGCAAAAGGGCCTGCTGTCGTCCAAGACCGACGGCAACAGCCACACGACTTACTACACCTACACCGCCCGCAATGAGCCGGCGGCAACCTACTACGCCGACGGCACGGCGGAAGCCGTGACCTACGACGCGAATGGCAACACGGTGACGCGCACCAAAGCCGACGGCAAGGTCATCCACTATACTTACGACGCGGACAACCGCTTGACCGACATCACCTACCCGACGCTCCACGCGACGCACTTCGACTACGATGCGGACGGGCGCAAGACCCACATGAGCGACGCCACCGGCGACACCTACTGGACCTATGGCGACGGCGTCCACCTGACCCAGCTTTCCAGCAACCGGGGCAGCGTCTCCTACACCTACGACGCGGACGGGCGGCGCAAGACAATGGTCGCGCCCGGCATCAACCCGTCCGTGCCGTCTGCCCCCTACACCTACGGCTACGACCCGGCCAGCCGCCTGACCTCCCTGCAAAACCCGTTCAGCGAGACCACCACGTTTGCCTACAACGCCGACGACACTCTCAGCAGCAAGACGCTGGCGAACGGCCTGGCGCTGGTCTACGGCTACGACGCCTGCGACGAAGTGACCGACCTGCACTTCGGCAGCGCGGCGGGGGCTTACGGGCATCACTACACCTACACGCCCGGCGGCAGCCTGGCGTCCCGTTCCGAGAGCGACGGCGGGGTCAACACGTTCGGCTACGACGGGGCGGATCAACTGACAAGCGAAGTGCGAACCGGGCCGGTTCCGTTCACGCACGGCTACACCTATGACCACAACGGCAACCGCTTGACCCAGACGGTGAACGGCAGCCTGTACCAATCGTTCAGCTACAATGGGCATGACGTTCTGACGGGGGGCATCAACGAAAGCGAAACCTACGACTACAACGGCAACCTCTTGACGCAGACCTTGAACGGGCAGCAGTCCAGCCGCACCTACGACGACGAGGACCGCCTCACTTCCATCACCCTGCCGGACAGCCATACGGACACCTACAGCTACAACGGCCTGGGGATGCGCCTCACCAAGCAGGACCCGACGGGCAGCTACGCCTACTTCAACGATGGCGCATCGCCTGCCTCTGACGTGCTGTCGGACAACTTCGCTTCGTTCACGCCCGGCATCAGCGAGATGGACAGCGCGGGCGACCGCTTCTACCTGCCGGACATGCAGGGCAACAGCCGTGGCCTCCTCAACACCAGCCAGGCAGCAACGGACGGCTACAACTGGGATGCGTTTGGGAACTTGGTGAGCCGTGCAGGGAGCAACGGGACGGCGTATGCATGGGGGGAGGGGAGCGGCTACCAGAGCGATGGGGACACGGGCTTGAAGCTGCTGGGCCACCGCTACTACGACA
>CAXTRL010000175.1:3103-7389 GCA_964246575.1 uncultured Armatimonadales bacterium | reverse complement strand
GTCCGCGCCGGTGCGACGCAGGAAACGGCGGCGACTTGCGGCATCGGCAGCTTCACGGCCCACGCTTTGTTTGCATCCACCACCAGCAACACGCCGGAAAGCATGACGGCGGCGATCAATGCGCTGGGAGGCAATGTGTCCGCCGCCTGGCACCCGGACTGGACCCAGATTTCGGCGCTGACGGTGCGCGACAAATACCAAAGCGCGATGTCCCTGCTTTCTGAGGCGCTGGAAGAAGCGGACTTCGACCCGGCTGCGGTGGAAGACACTCGCCAGGAGATTTTGTCCGAGCTGGACCATCGCGACGCCGACCAGTTCCAGACCGCCTACGGCAGCTTGGAACACTCGCTTTACGTCGGGACTTCCTACGCCCGGCCGGAAGGCGGAACGCCGGAAACTATCAGCCGCCTGTCACGCGCTGACCTGCTGAGCTACTACGCCCGTTACTATGTGCCAAATAATCTGGTTGTCGTTGTCGTCGGCAACATCGCCCCGGACGACGCCGAGAAAGTCGTGGCCGATGACCTCGGCGACTTTCCCCGCTCCGGCCCTGCCGCCATGCCATTCAGCGATCCCTTGCCGCCACTTTCGGTTGACCTGCCTGCCGTGCATACGTACCAGCCGGACCTTACCCAGAACTGCGTTGTGGCCGGATACCGCGCTGCGCCGATGGACAGCCCGGACTTTTTTCCGCTGCTGGTCGCAAATGCCCTGCTCGGCGGCATGAAGTCCGGGCGGCTGTTCACGGAACTGCGCGAGCGGCTGGGCCTGGCTTACGACCTCGGCTCTCTGTACGACACGCACCTGGCCGCCGCTGCGGAGGCCGCCTACGTTTTCGGCGCACCGACAAAGACTGACCCGGCCACAAAAAAAGAAGTCCCGACGGTCGGCCTGATCAAGAACGGCATTTTGGCCCAAATCAAAGCCTTCCAAGCCGCGCCCCCCACCCCGTCCGAGCTGGCCCGCGCCCAGCACTTTCTGATTGGCTCCTACGCCCTGCGCCATGAACGGCTGGAAGACCGCGCTTCCCTGCTCGGCGCGGCAGAGCTTTCCGCCCCGGACGGCTACAAGCTGGACACCGACTACAATCAATACATCAATGCCGTTACCGCCGCCGATGTCCAGCGGGTCGCCCTCAAATACTTCAACCACGCCGCGATCTCTACGGTTGAGCCGGGGGTCGGTGAATGATCGTCCGCCGTGCCGAACCCGGCGACAAGCCCGCTGTGTTCCGACTTGCCCACGCCTTCGCTACTTCATTCGCCGTCGAGCAGCCCGCCTTTGAGCGCAGCTTTGACGCCCTGCTGACGCGACCCGAAGCGTTTCTTGCCGTGGCGGAAGCGGGCGAAGAAGCAAACAAAAAAATGGCTGGGTATCTGCTTGGCTTCGAGCATTTGACGTTTTTTGCGAATGGCCGCGTCGCCTGGATTGAAGAAATCATGGTCAGCGAGACGTTCCGCCGTCAGGGCGTCGGGCGGACGCTGATGGAAGCGTTTGAGGCGTGGGCGGCAGAGCGTCAGGTCAAGACAATTGCCCTGGCAACCCGGCGGGCGTCTGATTTCTACGCGGCACTGGGATACGAAGAGTCAGCCGTCTATTTTCGTAAGCGGCTGTAAAGAGAGACCAGGACGTAAATGTCCTCGCTGGAAGGCGTTCAGAAACGCCGCCTGTCCAGGGGACAGCAAGCTTCGCTTGACCTAAATCTTCTGTCCCCTGGACAGGTGGTACTTCCGAGTACCTTCCAGCGAGGGAATTCACTCCCTCGGGTCTTCGACCTGCTCCTGCACACCGTTGGCAGCCAACTTTTTGTAGGCTTCTTTGATCGTGGGATTGGCTTGAAGCTCTGGAATTGAACTGCACAAGTCATCCACTACGGATTGAGCGAATTCTCCGGCCAATGCTCTTAACTGAAGATACAGGATTTGACAACGCCACCCAGAGAAGTCGGGTATTATGGAAACCATCTCCCCAGTCCGGCGGAATACAATTACCCAGTGGCTGTCCGTAAAGTCGAAGGTAGTTATTGTCAACATCCTGCAATCGTTCCACGATATGCAGCAAACACCAGGCAAAATCAAAAACTGTAGTGCGGAGTTCAAGAGGTTCTTCACGCTCGGTACACGACAGACTTATAACCCCTTCTGTGTGCCAATAAAGAAGCGTCATAATCTTTAAAGTCGCGGGATTAGCAGCCGCTAGTTCATCTTTCTCAGCTTGGGGGATGATGTAACTGATTTGCATGGCAGATGATGCACATTGTACCACAAGCCGCTGTTTCGGGTATAAACAAGAAAGAAAGCGGGGACAGTGAATGCGGTTAGGGTTTGCGGTGAAGGTGATCGGGCATGGAGGAAATCTGGCGACGATCCCGGCAGAGGCGGGGATGCCGTCGAATGACGCGCGGCGGTGGCAGACGGGGCCGCATGTGCGGAAATCTATTGAGTATGTGTCGGAGGTTTTTCATTACCTGCACAAAACCGACATCCACATGTACCGGATGTCGTCGGACTTTGTGCCGTACCTGACCCACCCGGACATGCCGCAGTTTCACAATCAGTTGGAAGAAGCCGAAAGCGAGCTGCAAGAGCTGGGAGCGTTGGCGCAAAAGTATGACATTCGCCTGAGCCTGCACCCTTCGCAGTATATTCTGCTGAACGCTTTAGATGAAGAAGTCGCCCGCAAAAGCATCACGGATCTGAACGCGCAGGCGAAGCTCTTGGACGTCATGGACTGCGGGCCGGACGCGGTCGTCGTCACGCATGTCGGCGGCGTGTACGGCGACCGGGAAGAAAGCAAAGCGCGGTTCGTGCGCCGCTACAAAGACCTGCCGGAGCATACCAAGCGGCGCTTGGTGCTGGAAAACGATGATGTTTCGTTCAGCGCGACGGAAGTTTTGCAAATCAGCGCCGAAACGGGCGTTCCGGTCGTGTTTGACAACCTGCACCACTTCTGCTTTAACCCGGAAGCGCTGCCGATGGCGGACGCTCTTTCGCGGGCGCTGGCGACCTGGCCGGCGCACATGACCCCGAAGATCCACTACTCCTCGCCGTCCACCGACTTCACGCCGACAGTGGAAAAAGAAGCCGGCCCGACGGGGCGCGAGCGCACGGTGACAAAGCTCCATGCGCCGCGCCTCAAAGCCCATGCCGACTTTATCAACCCATTGGAGTTTGTGCTGTTCTGGGAGGCTGTCGGCGCGGACGCGCTTAGGCCGTTTGATGTCATGCTGGAAGCCAAAGCCAAAGACGTGGCGCTTTTGCGCCTGCGCCGGGAACTTGACAAGCAATGCGAGCGTCCAATAGAGGCCAAATAAATGACAATGGGATTACAATTTAACGCAGGGCTTGCCATAATAGAAATATGCCGGGATTCCCCAGCAATTATGATATAATAGGGAGATGATGCAGCACGCGCAAAATGCCTCCAAATTCGGTCATCTTTTATTTTTGTTTACTTGCCATGCGCCTGCATTACGATCAAAATACCATCCGGGAGGTAGCTACTATGAGTCATATGCGGACATCGATTAAGTGCAACTGCGGCCAGCGCGTGATCGCAAAGGACGTTGTCCAGCACGGGTATTACCTGCGCCTCTTCGGCCCCAGTTTTGTGTACGTCAAGTTCCGCTGTTCCCGCTGCAAGAAGCTCGGCGAACAGTTCATCAAACAGGAAGAATGGGAAGAAGGCATTCTGAAAGATACCGCGGTTGAGGTCTCCCACAACGAGAAAGAGCGGCTTGACGCCAAAGGCGCGATTGACATCAACGAAGTGATTGATTTCCACTTTGAGCTGGAAACCATGAACGATCTGAAGTCTTTGGAGGCGCTGATGCCGCCCAAGAAAAAGTCTCGCTCCACGCCGCATTCTTAGTCATCTTGTCAGATTTTTGCTGAGGCCGGAGCGGGATTTTCCTGCTCCGGCTTTTTTCGTTTGGCGTTTTGGCAGGAATTCGGACGTTCTGGAACGAAACCACTACTTATGGCTGAACAATTAACATTAGAGGAAGTCGCCCGCGTGGCGTTTTTGGCGCGTTTGGAGCTTTCGGGCGCGGAGAAAGAACGACTCACAACCGAGCTGAACGGCATTTTGGGCCAATTTGAGCGGCTGCAAGAGTTAGATACCGACGGCATTGCGCCGACATCCCACTCGCTGCCGCTGCAAAATGTGTTTCGGGAAGACGAAATCCGCCCTTCCCTGCCCCGCGAAGCCGCAACCGCCAACACCGCCGACAAGCGCGACGGCAATTTTATTGTCCCGCAGATCATGGAAAATTGATGGACACGCTG
>CAXTRL010000175.1:0-3093 GCA_964246575.1 uncultured Armatimonadales bacterium | reverse complement strand
GTGGGTGACGGAGATATTTGGAGGTGCGGAGAGGCGGCGCATCGAAATTTGCGACTATGACCCGCAGTGGCCCGCCAAGTTTCAGCAGCACGCAGAATGCATTGTCCGCGCTTTAGGCAGCGCAGCGCTGCAAATTGAGCATATCGGCTCGACATCCGTTCCGGGGCTGGGCGCGAAGCCCATTATTGACGTGCTACTTGTGGTGGAAGACTCAAGCGATGAAGCCGATTACCTGCCGCATTTAGAAGGCGCAGGGTACGTTCTACGGGTGCGCGAGCCGGAATGGCACGAGCATCGGATGTTTCGAACAGCGGAAAAAGATGTTCATCTTCATGTCTTTTCTGCCGGGTCTTCAGAAGTTAGCCGCTACTTAGTTTTCCGCGATTACCTCCGCGGAAACCGCGCAGACCGGGAATTATACGAAGCAGTGAAACGAGAACTTGCCGGGCAAGAGTGGCCGAGCATGAACAACTACGCGGAAGCGAAAACCGAAGTCATCCAGCAGATTATCGCAAGAGCGAACGCACAAGACAAGATCAAGTAACTACCTATGGAACTTTATGAAATGACGGCGCATGAACTCGCCGACAAACTGGCAGCCCGCGAAGTCTCAGCGCGGGAAGTGACGGATTCAGTGCTGGACCGCATCGGCGACGTGGAGGGCCATGTCAAAGCTTATGTCACCGTGACGGAAGCTGTCGCCCAGGCGCAGGCGGACGCGGTAGACGCCGCCCGGATGCGCGGCGAACCCCTGTCGCCGCTGGCGGGCATCCCGCTGGCATTGAAAGATAATCTCTGCACTGTGGGCATGGAAACGACCTGCTCGTCCCAGATGCTCCGAGGCTTCCTGCCGCCGTACAATGCAACTGTGGTGGACAAGCTGCAAGCGGTGGGCAGCGTGTTTGTCGGCAAAGCTAATTTGGACGAGTTTGCGATGGGATCTTCCACTGAAAACTCGGCGTTCGGCACGTCGCACAACCCGTGGAACCTCGAAACCGTGCCGGGCGGCTCGTCCGGCGGCTCCACGGCGGCGGTCGCGGCAGGGGAAGCAATTTGGGCGCTCGGCTCAGACACCGGCGGCTCCATCCGCCAGCCGGCGGCGTTCTGCGGCGTGGTCGGCCTGAAGCCGACGTATGGGCGGGTCAGCCGCTACGGGCTGATCGCTTTCGCGTCGTCCCTGGACCAGATTGGGCCAATCACCAAAGACGTGCGCGACGCCGCGCTTTTGATGAACGTCCTGAGCGGTCATGATTTAATGGACAGCACCAGCATAAACCAAGCCGTGCCGGACTATACCCAAGCGCTGACCCAGGACATCAAAGGCTTGCGGATTGGCGTCCCCAAAGAATACTTCGCCCAGGGGGTCGCTCCCGCCGTCGCCGACGCCGTCCGCGCCGCGATTACCCAGATGGTCTCGATGGGCGCAGTCGCCGAAGAAATCAGCCTGCCGCACACCGAGTACGCTCTGCCGACGTACTATATTCTCGCCCCCGCCGAAGCGTCTTCCAATCTCGCCCGGTACGACGGCGTCCGGTTCGGCCATCGCACGGCGCGGGCGACCAATGCCGTGGACTTGTTTGAAAAGTCCCGCGAGGAAGGCTTTGGGCCGGAAGTCAAGCAGCGGATCATGATCGGCACCTACGCGCTGTCGGCAGGCTACTACGATGCATTCTATCTCAAAGCCCAAAAAGTGCGAACGCTCATCAAGCGTGATTTCGACGAAGCCTTCGCCCGGTACGACATCATCGCCGCCCCGACCGCCCCAACCGTCGCGTTCAAGATTGGCGCGGTTTCCGACCCATTAGAAATGAAACTTAATGACATTTTAACTATCCCCGCCAACATGGCCGGCATCCCTGCGATTTCCCTGCCCTGCGGCTTTTCGGGCGGCCTGCCCATTGGCCTGCAACTCATGGCCCCGGCGTTCGGCGAAGAAACCTTGTTCCGCGCCGCCCACGCCTACGAGCAGGCCACCGAATGGCACACAGCCAGGGCCATTATCGAGCGCGCTAGCCATATTCACGTTGAGTGAAACCATATTGCGTAGGACAAAGTGGATAACGAACAGGATTATAATCAAATACTTGACACGCTGCTGGTCGGCACGGACATGGACGATGAAGTTTCCCGCAAGATGGCCTACAATGCCTGCCTAGCATATGCCAAGCAAAATCTCGCCGGCGATTTTGCTGTCAACATTTTTGTATCCCTTGCGGCAAAGCGGCTGAGGCAGGCGCGTGTTCACTTTGGCGTTGTAAAAAGCATGGTTTCCTTGCCCGAAGATGCCCGGCTGCACCTGCGCTACGTCTCGCAGGGCGGCCCTGTGCTGACCGGCAACCGCAATGGGCTGCGGTATTTGAGCGACTTGTGCACGGCGTTGGCGGATTCGCCGCTTTCGCAAGACGCAGGCCCGGAAGAGCATGTGCATTTGTACGATGGCGAGTCGCCGATGTTCGGCAGCAGCTATGCACTGACGCTTTACCATTCAGCGGACGACTGGTTTGACCGTCACGGCGCGACGCCGGAAGACGACGCTGAGATGGATACGAAAAATTTAGGCAATGCCGCCCCACCCCGCGAAACTGCGCCGGAGCAAATCGCCGCTGTGGAGTTCTATGAAGATGACAAAATCCCAGTGCCGCCGCCGCTATACCTACGCTATGACAAACTGTACCGGGTGCTGAACTGCCGCCCTTACATTGCGGACGAGGAAGTTTGGTCTAAGCCGCCGATAAGCGGCGGCGCGGGCAGGATGCACGTTTTCACCTTTTGCGACGACGCGCAGGAAGTTTTTGACATCGCTTTGGACTTGGACGACAGCGGGATACACTACCTCACGCGCAGTGATTTAGAACAAGTTTGGGGAGCCAATGCACCATAACTTAGACAAACGGCACTCGCAGACGCTATGACCGATGCCATTCCTCCTTCCAATGCGGACGCACCGCTGCCGGGCCGGCCTTTATGGCGCGGGCAGTGGCAGCGGCATCCCGTCATGCAGATCATGGTGTTCATGGGCATCTCGGCGGCGCTCTTACTGGCAATCAGCTTGCCGCTGCTATTGGTCTTCTGGCTGACGCATGTGCAGATTGA
>CAXTRL010000174.1:0-7420 GCA_964246575.1 uncultured Armatimonadales bacterium | reverse complement strand
GCCCCAATTATCGCCGACACTGCTGCCGGCACGGTGCATTACCAGCCTTCTTTTTACTATCTGGGCCAGTTCGCAAAGTTTGTCCGGCCCGGCGCACGCCGGATCGCCAGCACGTCTAATTCTGACGACTTGCAGTGCATCGCGTTCGTCAACCCCGACCGCACTTTAGCGGTTGTCGTGCTGAACGAGACGCGCGAAGATTTAGAATACCGGATCTGGCTTTCCGGCAAAGCCGTCACCGTGACCAGCCCGGCGCATTCCATCGAAACTGCCGTCTTGAAGCCGTGACAACTTCTCAATCTTTTCTTCAATTTTTTCCGACATGGGCTGCACCTGCCACCAGTTGACGCTGACGCCGGGCGTGTCCCAAACGAGCGAGACCGTATGGTAACTTCGCAGGGCGAATGTGTACGCGCCCATGTCAACGGTTTTCCAAGCCTGCCCGCCGCCGGTCTTGGGAATGTGGACTGATGGGTACGTCTTGCCGTCAACGACGAAATGCATACGTCCAGCCGATGCCGACGCGGCGCGAACGAGCAGATGCAGGCTGCCTTGCAGCGGCACTTCCTGCCAGGTCAGCATCTCGCCCTTCTGGGTCCGGCAGACATCGTAGCCGCCATACCTATCGGTTGTGTCTTCAATGGCAATCGCGCCGTTGCGGTAATAATCGGGCTTGCCGGGACTGGAAACCGCGCCGGAAAACGAATCACAGCTTTCCGCTTCTTCTTTAAGGTCCATTGGAAAAGGATGGCTGCTGAAGCGGCGCACCAGATTGAGGCGCTGGTTCGGATAATCATAGCCTGTCTTGGCATACCCCAGCGCCCTGCCGCTTGGATCTAAGTTACGCGCCCGCCACAGGGTCGCGTTTTCCCAGTAATCGTCAAAGCCTTCAATAAGCGTAGACCTGCACTGCGGATTGCCGACCGTCCCGGCCAGTCCCGCCGTCAGCGTCTTGCCGTGCGCGGGGTCCACAATCCAGGTCGCTGCATTGCCGTCGGCGGGGTTTGAGATATGGAACGATGGAATGCAGGTGCCGAATGTCGCGCCGCCGCGCGTGTGGACGTTCCACGCCGAGTAGTTCGGCCCCGGCACAGGCGTAAACCACGGGTACACGGCATCCACCACGCCGGGCGCATCGCTGGAAGGATCGTTTTTGACCCAATCTTGCGAGACAATGATATATGGGTTGAAGCCGAACGTGCTGCGGCACTGCGCCCGCAGATAACTCAGAAGTTTCGAGCCGCTGCCACTCAGATGGGACAGAAACGCCGGCGACCCGGACCAGATCGCATATACGGGCCGCCTGTCAATCTTGTAGCGGTTCGCATCGGGGACAGCCGCAAAGAACGCTTTCAGGTTGTTGTCCCACACAAATGCCTGCGCCGCCGGATCGCTTAAATCAAACGGCACTTTGTAGCCGTAGCCGTTGCCATGCTTGAAGTTCCAAAGCGCGGTCCACGACGCCGGATTATCGTCAAACGGCATGACTTTGACACGGCGCGTCAGCCCTCGCTTGTTCAGCGCCGTAACCAGATGCGCGAATGTCGCCGGCTGACCGTTGCCTTTGAGCCAAACCGCCACAAAGTCAATCTGCGCCGCCTGGTACTGCTCCGCCATGCTGTCCCAGTACCGGGCATGATCAAGGGGCGGCAGGCTGAACAGCGGCAGTGCATACACCGTGTTCTTCCCGGCATAGTTTTCCAGGCTGACGCTGTCCATCTGCGGATGGCCGAACGCATCCACATCTGCGTTCACATCCGCCCCCAGCGCCCCCGCCCTGGCGCTCGGCGCGAGCAGCGCCAGCACAAGAACTGCCCAGACCAGTGTTATTCGCTTTGTCATGTTGGGCTGCCTCCTATCTTATGCCGGATCGCCAGTCGCCGCAGGATTTGCAGGATGATTTGGCGAAACATGAAGAGGTTGATCCATTGCCTTGCCTCCGCGCTGCTGTTCTGCGTGACGGCTTTGAGGCCGGTGCAGTCGGTGAATGAGCTGAGGTCGTACTCGCCGATGTCGGACGACAAGTGGTGGGCGTAGGAATTGCGGAGGCGGCTGACCCCGTGCAGGTCATGGTACATTTTTGGGTCCAAGTAACCTGCGGCCCGCAGCAAGTCCATCTTGACCGAAAACGAGTACGAGCGGCCTTGCAGCAGCGCTTCGCCGTGCTTGAACTTTTTGGCGACAACGGCATCCAGCATTTCTTCCAAGTAAAGCCGCCCGCGCAGCACCAGCGCCAGCGGGTCGTGCTGCTCAAACAAATGCCGCACTAAATCGGCGTCGAGAGGTCCCAGCACAAGCACGGCTTCGGTACGCCGGTCTTCCTGCTCCAAATGCCGGGCTAGGTCTTCCTCGGTGTCTACTTGGCGCAGGGCCGCGATCATCGGTTTGAACCAGCGCTGGTTTTCAGTCATTTAGTATCATAGGGATAGAAAGAAAGCACATGAAACACGTTAAGACATTTTTGCCCCATCTGCTGGCAAGTACCTTGATGTTGGGCGCGTTCTCGCTCGGCTGCGTTGACGGCCCGCCTGCGATGGCGCAGACTGCCATTGCAACTTTGAAGCCGTTGCCCGCCGGTGCAGACTCTGCGCCTGAGATGAACGCTTTTCTGAAGGCCGACCAGAAGCAGATGCCGCCTGTCGGGGCGGTGCTGTTCATGGGCAGCTCCAGCATCCGCATGTGGGATACGGCCCGCGACTTCCCGGAAATCCCGACGATCAACCGGGGCTTCGGCGGCTCGCAGATCTTTGAGAACACGCTGTATGTGGACCGCATTGCGGTTCCCTACCACCCGAAGATCATTGTCTTCTGCGCCGGGACCAACGACCTGGCGTATGGCAACAAGTCGCCGCAGCAAGTCTTTGAAGAATACAGAGATTTCGTGGCAAAAGTCCATGCCGCGCTGCCGGACACGCGCATTGTCTACATCTCGACCAATCCGACCGTTGCCCGCTGGAACCTGGAAGCGCAGACGCTGGAAGCGAACCATCTGATTGAAGAGTGGACGTTTGCGAACAATATCCCTACCGAGAAGCTGAACTTCATCAACTCCCATGCGGTTCTGCTGACCGCCGACGGCCAGCCGCCCGCCGATTTGCTGCGGAGCGACCATCTGCATTTCAACGCAAAAGGCTACGAAGTATGGACGGCAATTGTCAAGCCGCGCGTCCTGGCCCTGGCCGCGCTGGACGGCGTAAAGCGGCTGGATGCTCCGGCCTCCAAATAAGCTCGTGTCATAATAAGTCTGCGTTATAGAAAAATGCGCCACAGGTTTTCAGCCCGTGACGCGTTGCTTTACTGCGGCAGGTGCGCCATCTGCGCCTTGACGGCAGCGGCGTCCAGTGCGGAGTTCCAGATTGTGAAGCCTGAAATCCGGCCGCTCATGCGGTAGTTGTTCCACGGGCCGTGCGTTCCAATCTGCACGGTGGAAGCGGAGTCGCTGAGTGTGGCGGGAGAAGTTTTGATAACTTCGCCGTTCTTGTAGATCGTCAGCGTCGTCCCGTCAAAGGCTAGGGTGATCATCTGCCATTTGTCTATGTCGAACGGAACGCCGGTGGGAACATCCACGTTGCTGCCCCAGAACTGGATGCCGCCGTGGAACTTGATCAAGAACCGCTGTTCGCCGTCGTTGTCGGTGCCGTCGCCGAAGCCGCCAATTAGGGTCAGCTCTTCCGGCTGCTTTTCTAGAAACACAAACTGGTTGATTGTCCACGGGTCTGTGCTTTGGTACGGCAGGGCGGCAACGTCTTTCTGGACCATCCCCCGCTCCTTGCCGTCAAACGTCAGCAGGTCCGGGTTCTGGAACAGCAGCGTGCCGGGCGGCAGGCGCTTCACTACCGGCGCAGGCGTGCGCGGTGTAATCGCCGGGAACGGGTCCGGCTCGTACAGGACGCCCGCAGGCCGCGTATCGTCTATGGCGTTCCGCACCGCCGTCATCGCGGCGATGCGAATGTCTGGATTATGGGGCAGCGTCACGCTGGTCGCTCCGGCAGGCAGGTCCAGCGCGTACTGGAACAAGTAGCAGAAGCAGTATGGCAGATCGCCGTTTGCATCATGCCGGTGGGTGCCGACCCAGGCCACGGGATCGCGCTTGACAAAGCCCGGCGTCAGCCGTTCAATGCCCGTCACGCGGCCCAGTCGGACACTCTTGACGGACATGCCCGCCAGGATCAAGCTGCTGTCCCAGTTCGGGTCCGGGTAGCCCGTGCCTGGTCCGAACGTGGCTGGGTCGGCAGGATCGTTGTGGAGGACGCGGGAATACCACTGGCCGGTCAGCGCTTGCCAGTCCTGTACTTTCAGCATTGTTTTGTGCTCCCCGGTGGGCATTGTATTTGAGAGACGATTGGATACGATGTAGTTCTCAACTGGCGCATGGACCGTGAACACGCCGGACTTGTCGCCGTTGGCTGATGCCGCCAGCACGTACAAGCAGTTATGGCTGCCTGCGGGGAGGGCAATAGTCTGACCCTCGCATGAGACCATGCGGCTCCTGCCGGTGCCGAGCGTGAAGTGGACGCCGTTTGACGTGACCAAAGCCGGCCAAAGCTCTTCGGGATAGCTGCCGCCGGTGCGGTCAAACGCGCCGGCGCTGGGGCTGCTGCGCGGGGTCACGCCGCCGAAGTTCAGCGGCAGGGTGACGGGAGTGCTGACCGGCGCAGCGATAGGGTGCGGGGCGGGAGCCAGCGTCACGGCAAACGAGCGCGGCTGGTAACCCGTCAAGTCAAAAACGAGCTTGCCGCCCGCTGGCGCGTAATGCCCGACGACCTGCTCGGTGGCGTCAATCTCGCGGACGGAAACAATCGGGGCGGTAAACGTGATGGCCGCACCCGAAACCGGCTGCCCGTGCAGCTCTTGGACGCGCACTACCCATTCATTGCTGTCTTCGGCTTTCTTGAGGCCGCGCACCCCGAATTGGTTTGTGCTGAGTTTAAGGAGCGAGAACTCACGGCCCCCGGTTCCGGCGTGCTTTGCCGTTTGGAACGCCGTCAAAGGCTGGTTGAAGCGGGCGGCCTGCTGGACCACATTGCCGGAGCGCCAGTTGCCGGAATGACCGGACAGCGCGTAGGGGAAGTGATGGACGCCTAAGTCGTTTGTCTTCTGCCACGGGTAATTGTCGCCGTCGGGCGAGCGCAGCAGGGACAAGCGCAGCGTGTTGTCATTTGTTTTGTCCCAGCCGTACTTGAAGCGCGTCAAAATCGCCATGCCGTGGCCGCCGGCATCCGTCAAATCCGCCCACTGCTGAGCGTTGACTTCGTAGCGGTTCGGCTCGGCGTTAGGCCGCTCAATCGTGCCTAGCCCTAAATCAAACGTCGCGATTGGGTTAGACGCGGTCATCGGGAACGACGCTTTGACCAGGGTTCCCGGAGTCTGCCAGTTCACGTCGTTCTGCACTTCCACCCAGTCGCCGTCCGGCGTGAGCTGAATGTGCTGGGTCCAGGTTGTCTCGCCAAGCGTCCGCGAGACTTCCAGGGCGACGCGGGCGGGGCCATGCTCGGTGACACGCACCCGCGCGTTGTCTTTAATGACGCCAAGCGGCGCATTTTTGTCCGTGTCCCAGATAATTTCCCACGCAGGCCAATTGGGCGAATAATCGTGCAGATACTCCAATTGGCTGGCCCCGGCAAGAAGCTTGGTCTGCGCTTGTTTATCATAAACGCCGCTGATGTCCCCGGCGGCATTAACCCCGACTCGGTAGCGGTGGCTTTCCAGCGCTGTGGCCGAGGCGCTCAGGCCAGTCGGGAGCGCACAAGGAACAGCCGAGGGCCGGACATCGTACACGCGGCAGCCGACTGACGGCGCATGGGCGATGAAAACAATTTTCGCGCTTTGCCCGTTTTGGGACAGGGTCTGGCTCGGCACTTCCGCGCCCGAAGTCATGTCAAAAACGCGCACATGCGGCGCGGCATGGGGCAGGGTGACCGTCGCTTCTACGGCGTCGGTGCGCGGCTGGTCCAGCGGGTTATAAACAACCAGCGGCACGCCCTGCGTTTGGGTGTCTAAATGCTTGGCAATGGAGCCGACGCCGGTCGTCACGACCTGCGAGAACTGGTTCAAGCTCAGCAGATCGTCGTTCCAAGTGAACGTGTATGCCTGCGGAATGCACGTTCCCGGCATGGTGTCGTGGAACTGGTTCCACAAAACGCGAATCCAGGCTTCACGGAGGGTACGCTGCGGGTAAGCCGGGCCGCCGAGCCAGGCGGCGGCAAGCGACGCGCGTTCGGCGGCGTCGGCCATCTGCTCGTTCATCCGGGTCCACTTTTTGTGGGCCGCCTGGGACGTGTAGCCGCCGACGCCGTGCGTCCTCATGGTCAGCTCGCCTTTGTAGGACGGCAGGGCGGCGATCTCGCCTGCCGTCAAGTCTTTCGCCATCTGGTCCGCGCTGGTGTTCACGACCCGCACCGGGGCAGCGGTGTCGTCTACCGAGCGCTGCACCCACGAGACTGTCTTGTCGCTCGGCGTTCCGCCCTGGTCGCCGGTGCCGAAGTAGCGCAAATCTACCATCTTGCCGCCGGCGCTTGTCATGTCGGCGTTCCAGTCCGGGCTGGTCGCGGCGTCGGTATGGACGTCATGGTTGTACGCGCCGGGCTTCAGGGCCGTAACAAGCTGCGAACCGTCTGCGCCTTCCCAGCGTCCCACCGAGAACGGGGTTCGGAACCAGCCGCCCCACAGATCAAACTTCTGGGTCGAAAACGACGTGAGGCCCGAATGCCGCCCAATGGTCGGCAGCGAGTAGGGGAAGCCGAAGCAGTCCGGCAGGTAAATGTCGGACGAAACCTGCCCGAACTCCTGCCGGAAGAACTGCTGGCCGTACAGGGCCTGCCGGAACAGCGACTCCGGGCTGGGGTTGACCACGTCCACAGCGTTGATCCACGACCCCGACAGCTTCCAGCGCACTTTTTTGACCCACGACTGAAGCTCCGGCCACGCTTCCGGGTGATATTCTTTAAACCACATATAGTGGATCACGCCCTCAAAGTTGAAATTGTAGGCTGGGTATTTTTCGAATAGCGCCCAGTTCGGCTGCATCGTGTTCGGGATGCAGTGCGCGATCACATGCTGCACTGTCCAGTTCCACTGGGAGTCAATATGCGATGTGGCGACCATGTACAGCGTCGGCTTGTCCGTGCTTGCCGCTGAAAAGGCCGGAGCGCCGCCCGCCCGCCGCAGCCCAGCCCGCCCAAAGCCCGCCCCGCCCGCGATCAGCAGCGTTCCTTTGACAAACGCCCGCCGCGTCATGGGCTTACCATGTGCTTTAATGGAAGCGTCAACTGGAGAGTTGTCTTGTGGATTGTCCTGCATGGTTCCTTTGAGTTTTGTACGGTGTGAGTATCAAGCCAGTTCGCTTTGCGGCTATTATACCAGTGTGTATGGGCATTTGCACGAAATGTCGCACCCGCGTCGGCACAGAGCCAACGGCAAA
>CAXTRL010000173.1:0-7480 GCA_964246575.1 uncultured Armatimonadales bacterium | reverse complement strand
GTTCCATCTTCGGGCGGAGCGTCGCTTCCGGGAACGGCAGCAGGCGGATCAGCTTAGCAGCAGTCGCAGGGGATGGCGGCGCGGCCTGAGAGTGCGCGGCAGAAGGTAACCCGGCGACGAGAATGCCTAGCAGGGCCAGCAGGTGCGGCTTATGCCGGGAAATGGAAGTAAGCATGAAAGGCTCCTGGAAGGGTACGGAAAAAGAAATAAAACGTCCCCGCTTTGCAAAGCGAGAACGTTTCAACAGGGTTCTTAGGGCCGCTCTATCTCAATCACGCCGCCTTCGGTGAAGGCAATTCGCAGGCGGCAGTTCTCAAACAAAGCCAGGCCGAGGCGCGGCTCATGCCCGCCGACCAGCAGATCGATCGCGTGCGCCTCGCCGCCAAGCAGAACTTGAGCGGGATGCACCGTCGCCTCAATCCGGCCACCGTCGGGAAACTCCACTGTACGTGTCCCGGTCTGCAGCAAGTGGAGCGCGGCGGCTTCGGCAGGCGGCAAAAGCAGCGCTTCCCGAAAGCCGGTGGACAGCAGGCAGGGAATTCTTACTTCCTGCCCATTCGCGCCCTGAACCACAACCGGAACCATCGGGCGGCGGTCCGCCCCTATCCTGCCGATAACCATATTGCTGTCCCCCTATCTCGCTATAAAGCTTGCTTGCCATGACTATGCCGAGGCTACCTCGCCTCGTGCTGCCGGAGCAGATTGATAATCGCCGTGTGGTCGGCGCTATGGTCGCTGCGGGAGTCCAGCGCCAGCGCCAGGGGTGTTTTCCCGGATCGGTCGCGGACGTTGATCGCCGCGCCGTGGGTCAGGAGCAGGGCCACCGTGGCGGGATCGTCACTTTCCACTGCTGAGTGCAGGGCCGTCTGGCCCATTCTATCTTTGTGATTGACTTTCGCGCCGTGTGCCAGCAAAATCGCGGCCACGTCTTTTGCGCCGAAGCGGGCGGCCTGGGATAAAGGAGTATCGCCGAAAGAGTTCTCCGCGTTGACGTTCGCGCCGTAATGGACGAGCAGCGCGGCAATTTGCGGAGATCTGTCAAATCCTACTCGCAGCAAAGGCGGCTCGCTCAGACCGCCGGTGTCGCCGCGGATAAACGCCTCGGGACTGTTTGCGAGGGAAGGGTCTGCTTTCAGCTTTTGACCGACGGCGGTGAGGTTGTTGTCATCAATGTCTTTCAGAAACGCCGCGGCTTGCGGCGTGATCGTCTTGATCTTTGACATGGACGAAGAATGGTCCCGGCCCGCCAGATCAAGCCGCCACTGCCCGTCTTCCAAGCACGCGTCAATCGGGTCTTCGTGGGTATCGCGCGGCACGATCTTGACGCGGGTTGGGCTGAGGACCTGGAAGGTGCAGGCGGCGGGCGCGGGGAACAATTCTGTCCCGCTCTGCGTGACCTTTGTGACCCCATCGGCGGCATGGCTTTTGTCGTAAGCATCGCTGAGCGCTAGTGCGTCGGAAAAGAATTGATGCCCCTGTGCCACCAGGGCCGGCGGCAGTGTCCCGGACTTGTTGGAAGCGTCTATGCTCTTTGCGTCAAGCGAGTAGCGTTTGAGAAGTGCCTCGGCCTTGTCCTGGTAGGCTTTCTCGGCGGCGTTGTCATGGGTCGCCGTTTTGGGCGTCAGCGCTTTGGTCAGCCCGCTGCTTATGCCGCTGACAAGCGAGTCCATCAGAACCATGCTGAAGCCGATTGTGGCGGCGGACTCGTTTGTGATGACTCCGTTAAGCTGCGGCATCCCCTTCGCCATCCGGCCTCGCTCCAGCGCCTGCTTCGCCCCTGCGATTGGAGACAGCGCCCCAACGGCAGGAACAGACACTGCCGGAGCAGGCGTCGCAGGCGCGGCATACAAAGCGGCTTGGGGAAGACAAAGAAGCAATGCGACACTTGCGCCCCCAAGACAAACACCAAATCGTGACAAATGCATAATCGAATCCTCGCTCATATTTTTTGCAAGAGCACGGAAGTTTCCAAAATCAGCAAAGTAAGCAGAATGAGCGGGCGGCGTCGCGCAGTTCCAGTAATCAACGGCGCATTATTGAAACACTTCAATCACAATTGCTTTTTGATCGCCGCCATTTTCAAGCGTCACGGTGCAGTCTTCTAAGAGTTCCATCCCAAGCAGCGGATTATCGCCATCCGTATACAGAGCCGTTACCTCTCGGTAGCCTTCCAGCCACTGCACATGGCATTGGACAATCATGCTTTGTTCTCTGTCGCCATCCGCAAAATCAACTTCAAAGTAGTCACTGGATGTGCCGAACAGTGAAGTCAATGATCTTGGAACAGCAAGCTCACCGTCAAAACCCGTGTCCACCAGGAACTTGACTTCCTGTGTGCCGCTTCTTGCTTCTACAGTCAGCGTGACCCAGGGGTGCCTTTTGATCTCACCGTAAATCCGGCTGCTCATTGCGGCTGCTCCCCGCGCAGTCTTGCCTTGAGGCCGGAACTGGAAAACCCGATATTGTGAACAATAATAGGACTTAATGGCTGCTGCGCTCGTAATGCTCGGAAAGCCTTGCCGTACCCTTGCTGCACACTGTAGGTCTGCGACTCTGGATGGATTGCGATGTATTGCCCGTTGTAGCGTTCTTCCATTTCAAGACGCAACTTAGTATCATAAAACTCACGCGCTTGCTGAACAGGATCGGAGGGCAGCGGAAGCTGTTCCGAATCAATTTCAGGCACCAGCACAGTGACTTCAACAGATGTTCCCTGGCTCAGCCGCAGGCGCGGAAGAATAATTTCTCCCTCCGCGCCAATCTCCGCTTGATACTTGATCGCTTGCATAAAGTTCCCCTGAAAATCCAGCAAGATGAGCGGACGGCGGGCGGTCTTCTTGTACAGGAACTTGGAAATGCACAGTTCACCGCCCCAGAACGCCATCGAGTTCCGTTAGCACTTTATCAAATGCCGCTTGGCTGAGGACGCCAAAGGATTTGATGATTTCCGACTGGCTCAGGTTGTGAATTTTGTCGGCACGAATAAGGCTTTTTACCTGAATACGACCGGCCTCCATATCCGACGTATCAAAAACAACCCCGATATTGCCCGCAGTCAAATTGGAAGTAATCGTTGCGACCAACATGTCCGACGATTGCCGAAGATGTTGGTCAGATGACAAAATCAGCACCGGACGCCGTTTCGCTGTGCTGAGGTCGGCATAAGGAACTGCAATCAGCACAATGTCGCGCTGCTTAGGCATTGTTCCAGACCTCATCATCAATGGGATTGTCCCAGTAATCCATTGTTTTTGACGCCAGCCGCCGCAACCCTTCTTGGTCTTCGGTGTCCGGCTCACGCACCAGCACAATAATTTCTAAAGGCGTTCCCGGATTGAGATGCAGGCGCGGCAGGGTAACTTCCCCTTCCGCGCCGACTTCCGCTTTATAAGTGAGCGCTTGCATAGCTTACTCCTGAGTCCAGATAGTCTACAAATCCAGCAGAATGGGCAGGATGAGCGGGCGGCGGGCGGTCTTTTTGTACAGGAACTTGGAAACGGCGTCCCTGAGATCCTGCTGGACAACCATCCAGTCGTTGTCTTCTTCGGGCAGGTTCTTGATCTTTTGGATAATCACCTGCTTGATTTCTTCCACCAGCTCTTCCGACTGGTCCATGTAAACAAAGCCGCGCGAGATGACTTCGGGGCCGCTGACGATTTCGCCGGTTTCCTGAGAAATGCCGACAACTAAGACTAAGAAGCCGTCGGAACCGATGTGCAGACGGTCGCGCAGGACAATCTCGCTGACGTCGCCGATGCCGGTGCCGTCAATCAAGACCGCGCCGCTCTTTTCGACCCGCCCAATAACGCCCGCGACATCTTCGCCGACTTCAATGATGTCGCCGATTTCCGCCCGGATAATATCCTCTGGCGGCCAGCCCATGTCTTCGGCCATTTTGGCGTAGCGGTGCAGCATCCGGTACTCGCCGTGGACCGGCATGACATACTGCGGCTCGACCAAGTTCAGCATCAGCTTCAGCTCGTCGGCGTAGCCGTGGCCGGACACATGGACCGTTGCGATGCCGTCGTAGTAGACGTTCGCGCCGCGCCGGAACAAATGATTAATCGTGCGATAAACCGCGTCTTCGTTGCCGGGAATGGCCGACGCCGACAAAATCACGGAGTCGCCGGCGACGATTTTGATTTTGCGATGCTCGTCCTGAGCGATGCGCGACAGCCCGGCCATCGGCTCGCCCTGAGAACCTGTCGTAATGACCGTCACCTGCTGCGGGAAGTAATCTTCGATTTCGTCCGCCCGAATGCGCGTCCCTTCGGGGATATTCAAGTAGCCCATCTGCTGGGCCATTTCCATGTTCCGCTCCATAGACCGGCCCATCAGCGCGACTTTGCGGCCATACTTGACCGACATGTCAATCGCCTGCTGGACACGGTGGACGTTGGACGCAAAACAGGCGATGATGATGCGTTTCTGCGAGTCCCGGAAAATCCGGTCAAGCGCATCGCCGACGATCCGCTCCGACGGCACAAAGCCGGGCCGCTCGACATTGGTGCAGTCCGACAGCAGCACCAAAACGCCTTCCTGGCCGATGCGGGTCAAGCGGGCGATGTCAAAAAGCTGGCCGTCCACGGGCGTCTGGTCAAACTTGAAGTCGCCGGTATGCACCAGCGTTCCCGCCGGCGTATGCACGGCAAAGCCGACGGCGTCGGGAATGGAGTGCGAGACCCGAAACGGCTCAATGTCAAACATGCCGACTTTAAACCGGTCTTCCGCGCTGAACGTGTGCAGCTTGGCTTTGTCTAATACGCGGTACTCGCTCAGCTTGCCTTTCGTAAAGCCGATAGTCAGGCGCGTGCCGTAGACGGGAACATTGAGCTGCTTCAAGACAAACGACAGCGAGCCGATATGGTCTTCGTGGCCGTGGGTCAGAATAATGCCCTTGACCATCTCTTTATGCTCCAATAGGTACGAGATGTCCGGGATGACTAGGTCCACGCCAAGCTGGTCCGCGCCGGGAAACGCCAAGCCGCAGTCAATGACGATAATCTCGTCGCCGCAGCGAATGGCGGTCATGTTTTTGCCGATTTCGCCGATCCCGCCGAGCGGAATGATTTGCAGTGTTTTGGCACTGGCCGCCCCGGTAGAGGCGGCGGGAGAAGTCTTGGCGCTCGTTTGCCGTGCGCCGCTTTGCTTTTTCGTTGTGGGTGTTTTCGCTGTTGGTGTTTTGGTTGATTGTGTTGTCATAATAGGTTTTCAATGCCCGCGTCGCGGCGTTATCCGCGCAGCAGGCCGTACTCTTTCAATGCGGCATGAATCAATGCCCGTTCTTTGTCGCTGGCGTCCACCAATGGCAGCCGGACGCGGCTGCTTGGCAGGACATCCATCATCGTCAGCGCCGTCTTGGTCGGCACCGGGCTGGGGGCGCTGAACATGGCGCGGGTCATCGGCAGCGTGCCGAGATGCAGACGCCTCGCCCGGTCCATATCTCCGGCGAAGAACGCCTGGTGCATCGCCTGTAAATCCGGGCCGACGACATGGGAAATGACGCTGATATTGCCGACCCCGCCAAGCGCGAGTATCGGCAGGTTGACTTCATCCGCCCCGCCATAAAGCTGGAAGCCGTCCGGCGCATTCAGCGTAATCTCGCCGACCTGGGCCATCAGGCCACTGGCTTCCTTGACCGCGACAATGTTTTCAATTTCCGCCAGTCTCAGCACGGTCGCCGCTTCCAGATTGACCCCCGTGCGGGCCGGGACATTGTACAGCATCACGGGAAGCTCCGTTGCTTCGGCCACGGCTTTGTAATGCTGGTACAGCCCTTCCTGCGACGGCCGGTTGTAGTACGGCGTCACCACCAGCAGGCCGTCCACGCCGGTTTCTTCGGCTTCCAGCGACAGCACGACGGTTTCCGACGTGTCATAGCTGCCTGTGCCGGCCAGAACCACGGCCTTCATGCCGACTGCGTCCTTGACAGTCTTATACAGCCGCAGCTTTTCTTCCCGGTGCAGGGTCGCGCTTTCGCCCGTTGTCCCCGTTACCACCAGACCGTCCGAGCCGTGGTCGGTCAGCCACCGGGCCAGCCGCCCGGCTTCCTCGTAGTCCACATCTCCTGCCGCATCAAACGGCGTGACCATCGCGGTCAGCACCCGGCCAAATCTCGGTTCCATGCGCGTTCCCCTCATACTGCCCTTGAGGACGAACACAAGGTTCGCACCCTACAGATATCATCCGTCTTTTTGCTCACGTAGGGGCGAACCTTGTGTTCGCCTTCCTAAATTTTATCTTGTTCTTATCTTCTTAACAATCCCTGCGCCACCAGGCTTTCCGCGATCTGTACGGCGTTCGTCGCCGCGCCTTTACGCAGGTTGTCGCTGACAATCCAAAAGTTCAGGCCGTGCGGATTATCCAAATCCTGCCGGATGCGCCCCAGGTAAGTCGTGTCCTTGCCCGCCGCGAAGAGCGGCATTGGATACGCCCGGTACGGATCCGCGCCGCCCGCCTCGTCCAGCACCGCCAGGCCCGGCGCATCCGCCCACAGCGCCCGCGCTTCGGCAGGCGAGACAGGCCGCTCGGTCTCGACGCTGACCGCTTCCGAATGCCCGACCATGACCGGCACTCGCGCCGCGACAATCGGCGTCACGCGCAGCGTGTCCAGTTCCATGATCTTGCGCGTCTCATAAACAAGCTTCATTTCTTCTGAGGTGTACCCCAAATCATCAAACCCGCCAATCTGCGGAATGACGTTGCCGGCGATCTGCGCCGGAAACACCGGTCCGGCCTGCGCCACCGCCCGGCCTTCCGCCAGCCCCTCATTTTGCAGCTTCAGCTCATCCGCCCCCGCCCCGCCCGCGCCCGACACGGCTTGATACGTCGCCACCCAGACCCGCGTAATTTTGGCGAAATCGTGCAGAGGCTTCAAAGCAAGAACAAGCTGCGCGGTCGAACAGTTCGGGTTGGCGATTATCCCCTCATGCTTTTGCAGCGCCGCCGCGTTGACTTCCGGCACCACCAGCGGCACGTCGGGCCGCATCCGAAAATCCGCGCCGTTGTCGATATTCACCGCACCCCGGCGCACCGCTTCCGGCCCAAACGTCACCGCCGCACCCTTTTCTCCCTCGGTTCCGGCAAACAGCGCAATGTCGATCCCGTCAAACGCCTCCGGGGTCGTCGCCTGCACCGCGTACTCGCATCCGTCCACGGTCAGCGTCCGCTCGCTCCGCGCCAGCACCCGCACTTCCCGCGCCGGAAACCGCCGCTCCGCCAGCACCCGCAGCATTTCCTTCCCGACCACCCCCGCCCCGACAACCGCAATGTTATAATCTGCCATAATTCTTACCTACAAGTTTGAGTTCCCTGTTTCGTGATTAGTTTGGAACCGTGCATTAATCTCTCGGATCTTCGCTGAACTTGCGGTTCGCATCATTGTGAAATGTCCATTTTCTACAGATCGCTGACCTGTAATAGTGCCACCTTTAGCTTTGGCTTCTGTAGGCTGAAGCGAATTCATAATTTTTGCACCGCC
>CAXTRL010000172.1:0-7504 GCA_964246575.1 uncultured Armatimonadales bacterium | reverse complement strand
GGTTTCGGACAGTGTTTTGATGTGGTCCATGACCCGCAGATGGACCTGACGGGCAATGGCGCTGGCCCAAAGATCGTAGTACCAGGACGGATACACATACAGCTCATACCAGGACGTACCAATAAGGGTCGTCGTGCCGTCGTGGTTGTCCCGCAGCAGGAACTGGCCGCGCTTCACGCGGGCATGGCCTAAAATCTCAGGATCACGCGGCTGGGCGGTCACGTCAAACGTCAAGCGCCGGCCGGGGTCCCAGGCCACGATTTTTTCCTGGAACACGCAGTGGCGGCTGAAAACGCACTGGCGGGTCGCGCCGACGCCCTGCCCGGTTATGGTCGCGTTTGTCGGATACGGCAAGCCCATCCGAAACAGCCAAAAGCTTGGCTTTTCGGGAATTAGCGGGACGGCGGCCAGATGAGACCAAACAAGGGCCGGCGGCGCATGGATCACCACCGTGTCGGTGACTGCGTTCTCGTAGTGGTGCGGCGACAGGACATCCACCGTCAGCAAAGTCAGCGCCAGGGGGATCAGCGAGAAGTTAAGGCGGCTGCTGTTGAAGTGAAACAGCCACCGGCCAGTCAGCGCCCCTAAAAAGACAAACGAAACCAGGAGCGGCGACACGATCACGAGGCAGATGACGCCCTCACCCATAAACACACCGCCGCAGACCACGCCGCAGGCGCTGTTGAGCAGGGAATATAGAAAATACTCCATCGTCGTCAGCGCCAAGTTTTTCCAGAAAAAGGCGCTGACCAGCCCCATCACAAACGGCACCAGCACAAAGTCGGAAGAAACCATGATGCCGCCCAGGCCATCCGCCGAATTCGTGGCGGGCGAGCGGCTGAGAAGCAGAGTCAGGCCAATCAGCGCGGCGGCGGACAAGCTCGCCGCCAGCAGACCCCAGACGATCTCCGCTCGATTCTTGCGGGACTCCCGGCTGGTGCCGTTACGGTCTACCAGCGGCGGCTTCCACTCGGCAGGCGCGGCAATTACGACCGTCTGGCAGAACGGGCATAGAATGTCTTTGATTGAAATCGGCTGCCCGCAGTGCGGGCAGATGCGCTCGGCGGGCTGCGCGGGATTGACTTGCACGAGATTATCCATAAGTGTCTCACTTTCCTTGCTGGAACCACAAAAACAGCAGGGCGCCGGCCCACGCAGCGGCGACGCCAGCGGCTGCCAGCAGCAAAAGTGTTCCCGCGCCGGGACGCGCCCGGCCGGCTGCGATCCCCTGCCAAACGGCAAGCGGCAGAAACACCACCGGCACGAAGATGCCCAGCACGAGCAGCCGCCAGCCATGATGCAGCGCTTCTTCCGCCCCGCCGCCGACGACTATTGGGGCAGGCGGCTGTCCTTTCGGGGCAGGCGGCCAGGATGTACCGGCGGATGTGCCGGGGTCAGCTTCTGAAGACATAGACGGCTCCCTACGCAAGAAACTCCACAGTTGTGGACACTTGCATTCCGCGAGCGGTCAGATCTGCCAGGAAGCGCTCTTCATACGCTGCAAAGCCGTTGACGGGGCTGACGGCGTCGCGCAGCAGCACGATTTTGGACAGCAAACGGTCGTCGCCAAATTGATCGGCTAAATCGCAAACTGTATTGGCGACGCAGTGGCTTCCGGCTTCCCCGGCGACGGCAAGAACGTCGGCTTGTTTCAACGACTCTACCAGGGCCGTGTTGACCTGGGTGCTGGGGTCGGACGGGTCCGGGACATCGGCTTGAATGGCCGAATAATGCTCCGTGTAGATGTTGCTGCCTTTTTGGACATAGTCTACCACCACGCCGCGCCGTTCCCAGCTTTGAAGCGCGTCAAACAGCGCCGGCAGCACCGCATGGCCCCGGCTGCCGATGAGGCAATGCGGCGGCCAGATGCACAGCGGGTAGCGCCCGTGCCGGGCCAGCGCCTGCACATACGCCGCCGCCCGGTCTCGCGCCTCCGGCTGCGCCGCCGTCCACCGCCCCGCTTCCACATCTTCGGCGCTGATGATCGTAAACGGCGCCGGAGGATTGCCGCGCTCGTCCTGCCAGAAAATCGGGTGCGCGATGTCTACTAAGTGATGCGAGTCGAGCGTGACATGAATTTGGCCCAAACGCGGGGCCAGACGATGCACCATTTGGGCCAGCCGCTCCATGTCCCGGTCGGCTCCAGGGACAAACAACGCGCCGCCGGGGTCACAAAAATCAACCTGCGGATCAATCACAAGAAGCTGTAAGGACATTGCGTTCTCCTATAAGCGTATTTATAACACTAATATACCCGGTAAGTCTTGACTTTGAACGCCACTGCCGCCTGCCGCCAATTCGGCCCGCACCAGCGCTTGGTTGCCGTCATGGAAGCTTTTCATCCCCAGCGGAAACGCATAATCGTCCAGCATCTTGTCAATCGCTGGCTGGTCGCTGGCGGCAAGATGCCGGCGCAGGGCGTGGATGTAGTCAAAAGACAGGCGCTGACGCTGGCGCATTTCTTGGTGATCGGCGGCGGGCAGGCCATGTCCGGGAACAAGAATGCCGACAGAATGCTGCTCTAAAATATGGTCCAGCTTGCCCAGCGTTGCCTCGTAAGCCGTGCTGCTTTGGTAAATGTAGGGAAACTCAATGTCTGAGAAGTAGTCGCCCGCCAGCAGAACCCCCTGCGGCTCCATCACCGTCAGCAGGCCGTCGGGATTGTGTCCGGGCGCCTTGTAGAACGTGAGGCTAGACGTGCCAAAAGCAAGCGTCTGGCCGTCGTGGTCCGCCGCGATGCTGATTTCGGGATAAACAATTGGGTAAGGCCGCTGGATATAATACTCGCTGTCCCAGGCCAGAACCGCGTCTACGCTCCGCTGCGGGTTCGGGCTGGCTGTAAACTCGCGGCTGGCGATTGTTGTCGCGCCGGGGAACGCGCCATACCCGAGAATATGGTCAAAGTCCGAGTGCGTGAACAGCAGGTACAGGGGCCGCCCGGCACGGACGGCGCGGACAAAAGCGGCGATCTCTTCCACTTCCTGCGGCAGCCAAGTCGGGTCTACCACCAAAACAAAGTCTTGCCCTTCCACAACCGCAGAGTTGGTTTGGAAAAGCGCACTTTGGAATACAGTTAGTGGGTCGCGCTGGAAAATCATCATAAGGCTTGCCGCTATTGTACCAGCACACGCCGCATTTTCCGACCAAATTGCGACAGTGAGCGGGATGACCGGGACGAAGCAGGCTGGGATTTAGGGCAGCTTAAATACAAGCTGAGTTGAGGCAGGTATACTGAGCAGATGGTGTTACGCAAGGACGTATGGACGAGGGACTAAAGTCACTCGTTTCCGCTCCAGGTAACATCAGTGAGCAGATCAAATCAGTGATCAGATCGAAAGGAGAATTACTTAATGAACTATCGCACACTAGGCCGGTCCGGCCTGAAAGTTTCGGAGATTTGCCTGGGAGCCTGGATCAACTTCGGCGGCAGAATGCAGGACGACGACACATTTGCCGTGCTGGACGCTGCGGTTGATGCCGGAATCAACTTTTTTGACACTGCCGATGTCTACGCGGACGGCAAAGCTGAGGAAGTCATGGGGCACTGGATGCACGGCAAGGACCGCCGCCAAATCGTGCTGGCGACCAAGTGCCGTGGGCGCATGTGGGACGGCCCGAACGGCGAAGGTGCAAGCCGCAAGCATATCTTTGCAGCGGTGGAAGACAGCCTGCGGCGTTTAGAAACCGATTACATTGACTTGTACCAGATCCACTGGCCGGACCCGGACACCGGCGCGGAAGAAACCGTGCGGGCGCTGGACGATCTGGTGCGCCAGGGCAAGATCGTGTACTTCGGCTGGTCCAACCACGATGCAGGCCAAATTGAGGAGCGGGCGCAGGTATCAAAGAAATTGGGGCTGAACCGGGCGGTGTCTTTGCAGAACTACTACAACATGCTGGGCCGGGACGACGAGAAAAGCATTGCTTCTCGCTGCGAAGCAGAAGGCATCGGCCAGATCCCCTACTCCCCGCTGGCCCAGGGCCTGCTGTCGGACAAATACCTCAGCGGCCAAGCGCCGGCAGGCAGCCGGGCGGCGGGCAACGCCGACTTTGAGGCGCGTCTGCAAAAAGCGTTGCCGACGCTTCAAGCGCTGGCGGCTTTTGCGGCGGAGCGGGACGCCTCGCTGTCCCAGATGGCGCTGGCCTGGCTGCTGCATCAGCCGGCGATGACTGCGCCGATTATCGGCGCGACAAGCGCCGAGCAGGTGCGGGAAAACGCAAAGGCTGTGGAAATTAAGCTTTCGGCAGACGACCTCAGCCAAATTGACGCCATTCTCGCAGCCGCGCCGGCAGCCTGACGGCGTCGCTTGGGCGCGGCGGCTGGAAGGGAAGCCGCGCCCGAACGCCGGGCTACGGCGCCCCGGCTAAAATCGCAAGACCGTTTGCCGCGCCGGCGTTCTGCGGGTCAGCGGCGAGGACAAAACGCAGCTCGCGCTGTGCCGCGCTGCTGTCCCCGCTCAGCGCGAGGAAGTAGGCATGGATGAGGGGATATTCTTCTCGTTCGCCCAGCGGCAAGCGCGACGGGGAAATGTGCTTGAAGCTGTCGCCGGCTCGCGCAAGCAGCGCTTTCGCTGCCGTAAGACCCATCGGCCCATTATTTTCTTTCAAGGTCAGCGCGGCCAGCAGCAGCAGATCGGCGGCGTCACCCGGTTCCAGTGCCAGCGCTTCTTTCGCTTGAACTTTCGCCTGCGGCCAGCGGCTTTGTTTGATTTCGGCCCAGGCCGCGATCAGGTGCAAACGCGGCGTGTTGCGGCGGCGGGCTTGGTTCAGGCAGAACGCCGCCAGAGCTTGATTGTGTCCCAGGGACATGATGTGCATCAGCATTTCTGCGGCGGCTTCCTGTTCCGAGCCGTGGAGGCCCCGGCGCAGCGCTGCTTCCGCCGGCGCGGTCTTGTGCCGGCTCTCAAACAGCAGAAAGCCAAGCGCGACATCCGCCTGGCGCGCCACTGGGCCGGTGCCATGCGAAAGCCGTGTCAGCCGCTGGATGGCTTGCCCAGTGTCATCCTGAACGCCGGCGGGCATCGCCTGCCACGCCGCCTGGCTTGGAAAAGGCAGGTGCAGCTGCAAAAATCCTTCATGGGACAGCTCAATCCAGACCGGATAAGCAGTGGCGTAGGGATTTCGGGGCAAAAGACGCGCGGCCTGCTTGAAGTCCGCAAGAACTGCGGGCGGAACGGCCTCAAACAGCGGCACGGTCAGCCCCGGATGCCGCAGCTCATCCCGCAAGAACTGATGTTCGCCGTCAAACTCACCGCGCAGGGCGTAGGCCATTCCCTGCTTCGGCGCAAGCTTGACGGCGTGGTCAAAGTTCGCCTGGGCTTCTTGGTCCAGCCGCAGGGCCTCAGCCGCCGCGCCGACATTGGTGGTTTCTGCGGCCCTGGCCTGCGCTTCATCTTCCTGCACTTCTCCCAGCGCCGCCCAAAGCCGCCATGCTTGGGGACGTTCTGCCAAAGCTGGATGCAGCTTCGCTTCCGCTTCCGGCCCTCGGCCTGCTTCTGCGAGAACGCGGCTTTCGGCTACAAGCGCCTGTTCGCGTTCTGCACACGGCAGACTTTCGCTTGCTGCCTGCTGGGCGTAGAGGATCGCGGCTTTCCCATCATCCTGCTTCTTTTGCACGGCTTTGCCCAGAAAGTCGTCGTATCTGCCGAGAAGCGCATAGCCCGAAGCATCCTGCACCTTCCCCTTCAGCGAGCGGCGCAGCCGCGCGGCGCGAGGGCGCACTTCCGCCGTTTCCGCACCCAGCGCCATGTGAAAGCCGCGAACGGGAGAAAAATCAATGCCGATGGAGTCACCCATCCGGCGAAATAAGGACTGCATCGGCAAGGGAAGCGCCTGCCGCAGACGCGCGGAGACGGCTGGGGAAATCGCCATGGGAACTGCGGCGGCTACAGATTGTCCCCGCGCACTCGTGTTTGCCGTGCTGGCCAGGACTGCGGCCAATGCCGCCGTCCCTAAAACCGCTGCTCGATTTCCCTTCAACTTTTTGTCTCCCTCACTTTTCGTTTCTTCAACAGACAGCAGGGCCACAAGAAAGTTTCGCCTGTGGCCTTAGTGCTTTTCAGCCGATACTTACGTCAAGGCAGGCGATGGAACTCAACAACTGCGGCTGTCGTCAGGTCCATCGTGACGAAAGATTTTGGGGCGAGAGAAGGCGCACTGCTGGGCCTGGATGCTTTCGAGCGTCAGTGACAAGGGTTAATTATGGATATACTTGGCTGGGACTGCCCTGCGCCCAACGATGACGGGGCAAATGACTTTGCAGATGACAGCAGTTACGATCTTTGGGAGCTGAACTGCTGCGTTGTGCGGGATGCTTACCAGCGGGGCGACACAAGTTTGTGGAACTGCGTTTTCGCCTTTTGGGACGAGATGCTTTCCTACTAAATGCTGCGTGTCGCTTCGCGATTATGGTCGTGAAGCGGAAGTTTTCTTCAACTCTCTATGACGAACAATGCTTTTACCGTCGGCCTCATCATTACAATAAAGGTGAACACGCCCAGGATCGTGCCGAGCGGCATCGAGAATGCGCAGTTGCAGCCTGCAACAATAAGGATGTACAGGTAGCTGCGCCTGGCTTTCATGCACCGCCCCGCATAAGCGGTGAGGCCGCCGAGCGTCCAGCCGCCCAGCACGGCAATGGTTCCCATCGTGACGAACATATAGCCCATCGCAGGCGGGAAGCCGAGTGCTGCCGGCACCGATGCTGGAATGGGCACCGATGGAGTGGGCGCAGGCGTAAAAGCGTTCGGATTGTGGATGAGCGTCAACCCGATAACGATGTGTAAGATGAACAAACAGGAGAACAAAGCCGTGACACCGCCTAGAATATAATGGCAAAGCATCAGCGCGTTCAGGTTCTCGGCATCATTGCGCTGCTGACTTTGCACCGCTGCAAACGCTTCCGGGTTCGTTCCTGGAGTATCCATTGCTGCTTTTTCCTTGGTTATCATATCAGTCAAAAATGTGCGGCGCGAACCCAGAAAGGTTTTCCGTAATTGGCCCTGCCGACTCCCGGATGCCCATGCCGCGCGGCTGGCCGCCGACCACCCAGCTTCCCAAAACGACGTAGTTCCCGTCAAAGTTTGGAACGCGGCACCGCTGCTGATACACCCGTGGATAATCTCCGTACTGGCCCGCGGTCGTCAGGTCGCGTGCCAGGGTGTGCAGGGTGACGTTTGCTCCTTCGCGCCCGATCATCGGCTTTGCGACATACTCAGTCATGCCGCGAGGCCCGTCGGCATACGCCGCCACGAGGTTTGGGTGGTTCGGGAACAGTTCCCAAAGCACCGGCAGAAGACCTTTGCTGGAAAGCGCGAACTTCCACAAAGGCTCGATCCACTGCATTTGGGGGTAGATGTCCAGCGCGTACTGCCCAAATGGGTCTTTGAGAAGCCATTCCCACGGATACAGCTTGAAGAAGGAGCGCATCTCGGCATTTTCGGTGTCCACAAAGATGCGCCTGCCGGTGTCCCAGCCGATGTCACGCATGAAGACTTCGGCGGTT
>CAXTRL010000171.1:0-7505 GCA_964246575.1 uncultured Armatimonadales bacterium | reverse complement strand
CGAACGCGCCCAAGCGGCGCTGGCACAAGCCGGCGGCTCCGCCAAGCTCGCCATTCTCATGCTCCAGCTCGGCCTCTCCGCCGCCGACGCCCAAACACGCCTCGCCCACGCCGGCGGCTTCCTCCGCCGCGCATTAGCGGAAGCGTAGGGTATGATAACGTCAGGAGAGAACCCAAATGGCACAGCAGATTTTGGAAGGCACCTGGGAAGAAATCGCATCTCATGCCGACGCTTTGAGGGGAAAGCGGCTAAAAGTCCTTGTAGAAGCGGAGGCCGCAGAAGAAATGGACATTCCTGTTGTTGGACCGCCCAATGAAGGGATGCTGATCGCTCTGCACGAGATTGAAGCAAGGCAGAAAAACCGTCCGCAAACATTTGGCGATAGTGTGCAAATTGTACGCCACGGAAGGACAGGGCCGCTTTATGGCATGGAACCCCTTGACGATTAACGCCGCCGTTGTTTTAGATGCCAATGTGGCGATTTCGGTTGCCGCAAAAGAGGCAGCAACGGAGGTTAAGGCAAAAGCGACAATCGCACAATACACAAATAGTGGCCATGCCTTCTTTGCCCCAGGCGTAATTATTTCGGAAACTTTTTATGCACTTCGCAACCAAATGAAGAACGGCATTCTGACGCCTGCCGAATACGGGCAAGCTGTTCTGGATTTTGATGCTTTGATGAGAAACGTCGGGCCGCCTCCGAACGGCGATGTGTCGCTAATTCTGCGTGCCGATCAAATCTGCACAGGATACGGCGCAAGCCGTTCTGCCGATGCCATCTATATAGCTCTCGCCGAAGAGCTTTCTAGAGTCTGCCCAGCCCGCTTGCTGACCTTTGATCGTGATCTGGTAAAACAAGCGGCCCGCAATGCGCCAACTGTGAATGTCCATCTGCTGACATGATCCTAACTCTGCCACTTATTCTTTCCCGCCTGCGGAACGCGCTGGCCTCGCTGTTGATGCTTGGCGGCGCGGCGGGCATTGTGGCCGGAACACTGTCGCCCTGGGCGACTTTTCGGGTGTTCCACAACATTGAACTCAATCTGCCGGGGATTGTGTTTTTGTGGGGCGGGCTGTGTTTGTCTGTCGCGGCGCTGGTGTTTCTCGGAATGCGGCGCTTGCCAATCCTGTGTTTAGCGGGGGCGCTGCTGACCTTGAACTGGGCTGCCGAAGGGCAGAAGCGGGTGCCGGAGCGGGTGCGCTTTCAGCTTGCGGGGGCGCAGATGAACTTCACCGTGTCCATCAACCGCCTGCTGGACCAGTTTCATATCCCCGATGTGGAAGTGGCGAACTTGAACACGCCGAATGCCGATCTGCTCGGCGTTGGACTGGGCTGGACCCGTCAAGGCGCGTATGCGCTGCTGCTGGGAAGCATTGTCGGGCTGCCGAGTGACCCGGTGGCCGTTTGGATTTATCGGCGCACGGCTCGCGCTCGGTGCCGGGCCTGCGGATCGCGGTGGCCGCTGTCCCGTTCCGCGCAGTTCTGCCCCCACTGCGGCGCGTCTACCCTGCCCAAGCATGTCCGTCTCTGCCCACATTGCGGCGTGCAGGCAAAGCGCGGTGACTGTCACTGCGTCGCCTGTGGCACGCCTCTTGACAGCCTCCTTGCTTCGTGATAGAATACGAACAGCAAACATAAGTTTGCTGCCAGTAAAGGAAAACTTCTCATGTTCCAATCGCCGCACATTCGCCTGCTTGTTTCGGATTTCCCGGCGTGTTTTCGTTTTTACCGTGACGTGCTGGGCTTCACGCCGACGGTCGGCGCGGAGAATGAAGTTTACGCGGATTTTGAGGCGGGCGGTCAGGGAATTGCCTTGTTTCAGCGGGAGCTGATGGCGGAAGCCGTCGGAGCAGCGGTGGGAGGTGCCGTTCAGGACGCTGCGGTGCTTGTGCTGGCAACGGCACACGTAGACGCGGCTGCCGAGGCGCTGCGGGCCAAAGGCGTCCTGCTTGTTTCGGAACCGACGGACCGGCCGGATTGGGGCATCCGCACGGCGCATTTTCGGGACCCGGATGGCCACCTGATTGAAATCAACTGCCCGCTTCTGGTTTAAGAAAATCGGCCCTTCACGCGCGGCGTGAAGGGTCGATTTTAACGAACCAGCGCCAGATTCGTCTGCTCCCAGTAGTCGGACAAGCTGCGATGCTCGAAGCAGTTTTCGTGAGGCTGTACCAGCACTTCGCGCTGGGTTTTCTGAGACAGCTTGCCGCAGCGCCAAACGGCGGCGGTTTGCGTCCCAGTCGGGGCGCTGAGATAAACGCGGATTTTGTGGGCGCAGGTGGCGCATTCGTGCAGGACTTCGCCGGTATTTTCGGTGCGGCTTACGGGCCGCTCAGTTAACTCTAAGGTCATGGCGCATTCTCCAGACCCGCACATTTGCGAGCTTAGAGTATTGTACCATGCCTTTTGAGATTTTTATATAAAGTTTTGGGTTTACTAAGTCACGGGCGGGCATGGGATAAAGCGGAGGCGGGAATGGCCTGAGCCGGCAGCCCCGGTCCTTGCCAGGTGACTTGCAGGCTGAAGTCGCCGGCGTCCTGGAAATAGAATAAGGTGAAAGAATGCGAGCCGGCGGCCAGGGCGACTTGGCCGGTCGCGGCCGTGGCTCCGTGCGGGCCGTTACTGGCGATCACGGTCTGGCCGTCAATGTCAAGTGAAGTACCATCGTCGGCAGTCGTACCGAACGTGTACAGGCCGGTCGCCGGAACCGTGATGTACCCCGTGTACTTAATGCCGAAGTTGGTATCACGCTTGCGCGGGGTCAAGCTGAAGTCAGGGATCGTGCCGGCAGACACGGGCGTCTGCCCGGCAAAGTCCGACGTGTTCTGGAACGCGGCTTCGTAGTAAGCGTAGGACAGGCCGGGATCGGCGCCGACGGACTGCGTCTTCGCAGGCAGGGGAACAAGCGTCGTAAATGTTGCCATAGACACCAAGCCGAGCGGCGTCTTTCCCCGAAATGCCTGCGCTTTGAGCGTCGCCGCGTGCGTGAGCGTCAGCGGGCCTTTGTACAGGGCAGACGAACGTGTCGGCGCAGACCCAGTAGTCGTGTAGCGGATCGCCGCGCCCGGCATCGGCGGCGTCATGGTCACCGCTAATGAGCCGTAGAACTTCCGGTCGGTAATCGGCAGGATAGTCGGGGCGTGGGTCAAACCCTGATAAACCGCGCTTGCCAGCAGGACATAACCCGCGTCGTTTGGATGCACTCCGTCCACGAAGTCGGCATTGTCGCTCGGTACTTGCCCATGCACGTCAATAATTATTGCGCCCTTTTGCGCGGCGACCTGGCGGATAATCGGCAGTTCTTCCTCCACGACCGGTTCGCTGATGCCGTAGTTGGGCTTCGGCACAGGCGTCGGCAGGCAGACAAACAGCTTAGGGTGCGTTGGCAGTGCGGCGTAGTAATCCAGCAGGGCGGCGTAGTCCGGCGCGAACTCGCCCTTGTGTGTCCCCCAGTTCTGCGGCTTGGAGTCGTTGGCTCCGAGCATAATCACAACCACATTCGGCCTAAATGCCGCGCTGCGTCCGTAGCCGCCGCGCTGCTTGTAGGGACTATCGCCGTTTTGGAGCAGTGTCGCGCCGCTCTCACCGAAGTTTGCGACGTTGTAGCCCGGTCCCAGCAGATCACCCAGCAGGCTCGGGTAGTTGTGCAGGTCGCCGCTTGACCCGACTCCCGCCGTGATGCTGTCACCGACGCAAGCGACTTTCACGGCCGCTCCCGCAGCAGGCGCTGGCAGCAGCTGAGCGCTTGCCGGGCGCATTCCCGTCCAGCTGAAAGCGCCCAGCAGTGCGCCGCAGATAAAGACTTGGTTGACGTTCATTCTATGCTATGCCCCTTTGTGACAATTTGTTGCTATTGTAAGATTAACTATTCACCACCGCCGAAGTACTTTCCTGTCTAGAATCCCTGCCGCTCGTTCCCATATCTGAATAAGAAATTGACAGCAGCCGGGTTTTATTGGTATACTTCATTTTACACTCTTGGAAAGAGGCCGCGTAAGAAGCCGGAAGCTAAAATCAGAATGGCAAAAAAGCTCATTGAGTGGTTTTTCTTGAACGTGCTTTTTGCTTTAATTCCCTTGATACTGGCAATGGGGTTTCGGTGGCTTGCAGACAAACCAATTGTGCAGGCCGCAGAAAACATTCCTGAACTGGCATTTACCAGCGTAATGCTTAACATTATTACAATAGGAGATTTAGGAAAAACTGCCGAAACGCCGGTTTGGGACGAGGTGTTTCGTTTAGCGTATTACCTGATGTTGTTTTTCGCGGTGATTTCTGTTGCAGTTCTCGCAGCTTACTTGTATGGAACGATTATTGGCCCGGAGAATCTTAGCGTAACCAGGCATTTGCTGACGGCATCTTGGTGTGTAACCGGAGCTTGCCTCGTGCTGACATCACTTGCGGAAGTAGCGATGAATGCAGTCGAGAAAAAAAGCTCTCCAGATAAGGCGGCGGCTTCAGCGCCAACCATGAAAGAAAATGATGCTGCTTCTGAGTGAATTTTTGCTGGCGCTCGCTTTTGGCGGGGCGGCGGCGGCGGTCTACGAAAGCGTTAAATTGCTTGGTGTCATTCTCAACAAAAAAGGACGTCGTAAGGCTGCCTAAGCCAAGCCGGCACTATTCAGAAAATACAAGGAACCCAGCCCAGCGGCTGGGTTTTTCTTTGGATACTCTTTCTGTTCAACCCGGACGAATGACACCCTCAACTCCATCTTCGAGCCGCCGACTTCTCTGCCTTCTCGCTGCCTAACCCACCTGCACTCTGGTATAATAACCCTATGCCAGAGAATAATACAGACACCCAAAAATACATTCGCAACTTTTGCATCATCGCCCATATTGACCACGGCAAGTCTACGCTGGCCGACCGGCTGTTGGAATTCACGGGAACGGTGCAGCGGCGGCACATGCAGGAGCAGCTTCTCGATTCGCTGGACATCGAGCGGGAGCGCGGCATCACGATCAAAATGGCGGCGGTGCGGCTCAATTATAAAGCGCACGATGGAGAGACTTACGAGCTAAATCTCATTGATACGCCGGGACACGTTGACTTTACTTACGAAGTCTCGCGCTCGCTGGCCGCCTGCGAAGGGGCCGTGTTAGTGGTAGACGCCGCGCAGGGCGTCGAAGCGCAGACGCTGGCGAATGTCAATCTGGCGCTAAACAGTCAGCTGGAAATCGTGCCGGTCATCAACAAGATTGACCTGCCTGCCGCAGACCCCGACCGCGTGGCCGAAGAAATTGAAGAAGTGCTGGCGATTGACGCCACCGAAGCCATCCGGGCATCCGCGAAAGAAGGCATCGGCACGGAAGAAATTTTAGAAAGCATTGTCCGGCGCGTCCCGCCGCCGCAGGGCGATCCCGGGAAGCCGCTCCGGGCGCTCATCTTTGACAGCCATTTTGACGCTTATCTCGGCGTCGTGGCCTATGTGCGCGTCCGTGACGGCGAAATTGCCGCAGGAACGCAGATCCGGGCGATGGCATCCGGCAAGACCTTCGACGTCACCGGCGTCGGCATCTTCTCGCCCCGCATGAAGCCCGTCGAGAAGCTGATGACCGGCGAAGTCGGCTACATCACGGCCTCGGTCAAGACCGTCGGGGACTGCCGGGTCGGGGACACGCTGACGCTGGCATCGCACGGCGCGACCGAGCCGCTGGTCGGCTACCGGGAAGCCCTCCCCGTGGTCTTCTGCGGCCTGTATCCTGTGGACAGCTCCCAGTACCCCGAACTCAAAGAAGCACTCGGCAAGCTTCAGCTCAACGACGCCGCCTTGACATTTGAGCCTGAGTCATCGGCGGCGCTTGGCTTCGGCTACCGCTGCGGTTTTTTGGGCCTGCTTCATCTGGACATCGTCCAGGAGCGCCTAGAGCGCGAGTTCAACTTGACGCTGATCGCGACTGCTCCGAGCGTCATCTACAAAGTGCATTTGACCGGCGGCGAGATGGTGGAAGTGGACAACCCGGCCAACCTGCCGCCGCCGTCGGAAGTTTCCAGCATGGACGAGCCGTATGTCACGGCCAGCATTATTATCCCGGCCACCTATGTCGGGCAGGTCATGGACATGGCCCGTGACCGCCGGGGCATCTACCTCCGCACCGAGTACCCCGCCAAAGACCGGGTGATGATCTTCTACAAGCTGCCGATGAACGAAATTTTGATGGACTTCTTCGACCAATTAAAATCACGAACCAAAGGCTATGCGTCGTTTGACTACGAGATCAGCGGCTACGAACCGTCCAATCTGGTCAAGCTCGACATCAAAATCAACGACGAGCCGGTCGACGCCCTTTCGTTCATCACCCACCGGGACAAGTCCCAGGAGCGCGGGCGGCAATTAGTGGAAAAACTCAAAGAAGTCATCCCCCGCCAGCAATTTGAGATTAAGATTCAAGCCGCCATCGGCGCGAAAGTCGTCGCCGCCGAGCGCATCTCCGCCCTGCGAAAGAACGTCATCGCCAAATGCTATGGCGGCGACATCAGCCGCAAGCGCAAGCTGCTGGAGAAGCAGAAAGAAGGCAAAAAGCGCATGAAAAGCATCGGCAGCGTCGAAATTCCCCAAGAAGCCTTTATGAGCGTCCTCAAGCTGGGAAGCGATTAAAAACAGTGAGCTTAATCCAAGATATGAAAATGGACAAGACGCAGTTTTCCATTGCAAGTTTATCTGAAGAGTCTGATGAGGTTGCTTACTGGCAAGGTCAGACACCCCAGGCTCGGCTGGAAGCACTCGAACTCATGCGGCAGGTGATGTACGGCTATGATCCTTCTACCGCCCGACTTGAAAGACTTTTTGAGATTGCTCAACTCGAACGGGAAAAAGACTAATGCCGAACCACCCTTTAGCGGAAGTTTTTGGGTTTCCGACCGGCAACATGACGGAGGAAGCGGAGCGTCATCGCACGAACCGCTTGTGCCCGTTCGGCAACTCGGTCCCAAACTGCACCAAGACCAGCATTGAGAACCCGCTGGGCGTGTGCAGCGTCCTGACCGGCAGCGGCGAGGCGGTGATTACCTGCCCGGTTCGCTTTCAGCAGGGCTGGCGGATCGCGTCGGACGCCGCCGCATTTTTCTTTCCGCCCGGCGCGGCCTGGACTTCACTGACGGAAGTTAGGTTAAAAGACAGTGCCGGCAAATCCGCCGGTAATATTGACGTGGTGCTTTTATCCTATGATGCGCTGGGCAGGATTACAGACTACGGCGCGTTGGAAGTGCAAGCGGTGTATATCTCCGGCAACATCAGCACACCGTTCCAGCACTACATGGAAGACCCGGCGGGCCGCGCGAGTATGGACTGGCGCGGCCAGCGCAACTACCCGCGCCCGGATTACTTGTCGTCGTCTCGAAAGCGGCTGGCTCCGCAGCTTATTTTCAAGGGCGGCATTCTCAACGGCTGGGGCCGCAAGATGGCTGTTGCCTTGAACACCGGCTTCTACAAAACGCTTCCAGTGTTAGACGAAGTAGACCCGGCTGAGGCTGATTTAGCCTTGTTTGTCTATGACTTAGTTT
>CAXTRL010000170.1:0-7542 GCA_964246575.1 uncultured Armatimonadales bacterium | reverse complement strand
CTGCTGATCTTCAAGAACAATGTCGTCAACCTGATCGCGGCGTCTAACGTCGGCTACATGATTGTTTGGCTGATCCTGCTGCCGGCTTATGTGATTCTGCGCCGCACCCAGCCGAATGCCCGCCGGACATTCAAGCTGCCAAGCTTCTTTGTCCCTCTCGCCGTGGTCATCACGCTGTTTAACGCCTTCTTATTCTTTGTTGGCGGCCTGCAATGGGACGCGGTGCCGATTTCGACGGTCAGCGTCTTCGGCCACGCTATGAACCTGCTGGTCATCCCCGTCGGCAGCGTCATCATGCTGCTGTTTGTGCCGTTTTATTTCTACCGTCGTCTGGTGCAGGACAAGCGCCCATCTCTGGTCTTCTCCGGCGGCCCCCATCTGCCGGAAATGCCGGAAGGCGCGGATGATTTGGGCGGACGCCGCGAGGTCATTCACGGCGACTAAAACACATTCCGGCTTCCGGCGTTTCGGAAATGCCGGGAGCCGGCCCAAGAAAAATTATATGCAGGAGGAAACTTATGTCTGATTCTATGGTTCTTTCGCTCTGGCGCTACCCGGTTAAATCCATGCAGGGCGAAGAAATCAACTCATCGTTTGTCACCGAGCGCGGCTTGTTCGGGGACCGGGCCTATGCGCTGATGGACGCCGAAGACGGCAAGACGGTCACGGCGAAGAACCCAAAAAAGTGGCCGGAGATGTTCAAATTCCGCGCCGCTTTCGCCCATCCCGCGCCCGACGGCAAAACGGTGCCGCCGGTGCAGATCACGATGCCCGGCGGCGAAACGCTTTCCAGTGAAACGCCGGGCCTTGACGCCGCGCTGTCACAGACGCTTGGCCGCGCGGTCACCTTTGCCGGCCAGCCCCCGGAAAAGCCGCACCTGGACGAATACTGGCCGGACGATGTGGAAGGTCTGGCGCACAGCGATACCGTCACCGACGAGAACACACTGGAAGGCACTTTTTTTGACCTGGCTTTCGTCCATATTCTCTCAACGTCCACCTTGAACGCCCTGCGGGCGGCTTACCCGGCGGGACGCTTTGAGGCGAAGCGTTTTCGGCCCAACATCATTGTGGACGCCGGCCCCGAAGACTACGCCGAAAACGCCTGGATCGGTAAGACCATCACTATCGGCGATGAAGTCCGGCTGGCGATCACCGGTCCCTGCCCGCGCTGCGTGATGACGACGCTGGCCCAGTCCGATCTGCCCAAAGACCCTGGCATCCTGCGGGCCGCCGTGCAGCAGAACGGGGCAAATGTCGGCGTCTACGCGGAAGTCCTGCAAGGCGGCACGATCCGTCAGGGCGATGTCATCCGTGTGGAACCCGGCCAGTCGTAGAATTTTAGGAGATATTCATGCCGATAAACGAAGCGACGCCTTCCCGGATTTGGGACCCGGCCTCGATCCATGATATTCAGGAAAAGGCCCGGCTGGGACGCTACCGAATCCGTGCTTTTTCGACGGCCCGGCAGCTTCCGACGCTGGAAGATCTGACGTTTCTGCCTGCCGGCCTGACCCGCGTCCCGCTGGAAGGCTATCGGGAAACGTGCGACACCAGTGTCACGCTGGGGACACGATTTGCGAAAAAGCCGCTGCACCTCCAAACGCCGATCACGATTGCCGGCATGTCTTATGGGGCGCTTTCCCGCAATGCCAAAGAAGCGCTGGGTCTCGGGGCAACCCGCGCCGGCACTTCTACCTGCACCGGCGACGGCGGGATGCACCCGTCCGACCGGGAATATTCGGAGATGCTGGTCTACCAGTGTCTGCCTTCGCGCTACGGCTTTAACCCAAAAGACGTGCAGCGGGCCGACGCCATTGAGATTGTCGTCAGCCAGGGCGCGAAGCCCGGCACCGGCGGCCTGCTGCTTGGCCAGAAAGTGTCGCCGGAAATTGCCGCCATGCGCGATCTGCCGAACGGTGTGGACCAGCGCTCGCCCTGCCGCCACCCGGACTGGATGGGGCCGGAAGACCTGGCGATAAAAATCGAAGAGCTGCGGGAAGCTACCGACTGGCAGAAGCCGATTTATGTCAAGCTCGGTGCGGCGCGGGTGTACGAGGACGTCAAGCTTGCGGCGAAAGCCGGCGCGGACTGCGTCGTGGTGGACGGCATGGAAGGCGGCACGGCCGCTTCTCCCGATGTTCTCCTGGACCACACCGGCATTCCAACGCTTGGGGCCATCTGCGAGGCAGTCCGCGCCCTAGAAGACTTGAAGCTGCTGGGCGTGGTGCAGCTTATTGTCTGCGGCGGCATCAAGACCGGAGTAGACGCCGCGAAAGCCATCGCGCTTGGCGCGGATGCGGTCGCAATCGGCACGGCGGCGATTATCGCGCTTAACTGCAATGCGCCGCTGTGGACCGAAGATTACCACGCGATGGGGACCGCGCCGGGCGCGTGCCACCACTGCCACACGGGCCGATGCCCGGTCGGGGTCGCCACGCAGGACCCGGAGCTGATGTCCCGCCTGCCGGTCGAAGAAGCCGCCGAGCGGGTGGAAAACTTCCTGCAAGCGATGACGCTGGAAATGCAGATCATGGCCCGTGCCTGCGGCAAGTCCCAGGTCGGCAACCTGGACCGCGACGATCTGCGGGCGCTGACGCTTGAGTCGGCCCTCATCACCGGCCTGCCGCTGGCAGGAACACGCCGCCCCCTTCCATTGAACCTTTGGGGCGAGGGAAACTAACTATGAGGGCGACAGCCGATGTGCTGGTGGTCGGCGGCGGGCTGATGGGCTGTTCGACGGCCTATTACCTCGCCAAGCAGGGCGTCCGCGTGACGCTGGCGGAGCGCCGGCCTGAGCCGGGCGCGGAAACGACCGCCCGCTCCGGCGCGATCATCCGCGCCCATTACGGCGTTCCCGCCCTGGTGCCGCTGGCCCTGGAAGCCAGCCGGCGCTATGCCCGCTTCGAAAGCGAAGTCGGCTTCCCGTGCGGCTTTGTCCAGTCCGGCTACTCCGTTCTGGTGGATGCCGAGGATGAAGCGAACCTGCGCGAAATCACGGCGATGCACCAAAGCTATGGGGTCAACGCGCACCTGCTTTCACCGGCGCAGCTTCAGGAATTAATTCCGGCGGTGAAGGCCGAAGATGCGGCGCTGGCGGCCTACGAGCCGGAAGGCGGCTTTGCCAGCCCGCCGCTGACGGTCGCGGCTTATGCAGCGCGGGCCAAAGAACTTGGGGCCGATCTGCGTTTCAATGCGCCGGTGTCTGCCGCCGTGCCAGAGGGCGGCGGCTGGCGAGTGACGCTGGGGGACGGCGAGGCGGTGTCCGCCGGGCAAGTCGTTCTTTGCACCGGCAACTGGTCCCGGCCCATTGGAGCGCTTTTCGGCCTGGACCTGCCGGTGACGCCGGTTCGGGCACAAATTGTGGTTTTGGAGCGCCCGGCGTCGTTCACCGGCGTCTTCCCGGTCGTCTCTGATTTGATTAATTTGGCCTACTTCCGGGCGGACGGCGAAAGCGGCATGTGGGTCGGCTCGTCCGACAGCGCGGATCTCCAGGAAGCCCTTACCCTGCCCGATGCCTACGATGAAGGCACTGGGACGGCGGCGATTGCCGAAGCCCGACGCAAAGCCGCACATCGGTTTCGCGGCATGGACGACGCCGACAAAGGCGGAGTTCATCGGGCGTTTTCAGGGCTGTACGAAACCACTCCCGACTGGCAGCCGGTTTTGGACAGCTTCGGCGGCAATCTTCACGCCGCCGTCGGCTTTTCCGGGCATGGCTTTAAGCTTGCCCCAGTTGTCGGCGAAGCCATGGCGGCCCGTGCTTTAGGGCAGCCGGACCCTTTCGACATTTCACTTTTCACCGCATCGCGTTTTGCCGAAAATCGCCCGATCCGCTCCCTTTACCCGTACCAGCGGGCGAAATTTTTACGTTAGGAGGTCTGATGAACCTTACAGAAATTCAGCAGTTGTTTGAGAAAGAAAACATTCAGTTCTTTTTGATGTCCTTTGTTGACATGCACGGCACACCCCGTGCCAAGCTGGTGCCGGCGGCAAGCTTGCCGGACGTGCTGGAAGGCGCAGCAGGCTTTGCGGGCTTTGCGGTGGACGGGGTGGGGCAGGAGCCGCACCACCCGGATTTAAGCTGCGTTCCGCAGGCCGACTCCACGGTTTATCCGCTGCCCTGGAAGCCGGGGCTGGCCTGGATCGCCGGCAACTTGCAGCAGGATGGGCAAAACTGGGACTACTGCCCGCGTGCGATTTTAACGCGCGTGCTGGAAGACGCCCGCAGCAAAGGCTTTTCGCTGAAAACAGGCGTCGAGCCGGAGTTCTTTTTGGTGGACAAGAAAAGCGACGGCACGCTGGGCGTCGCCGACGGCGCGGACACGCTGGCAAAGCCCTGTTACGGCCAGCTTTCGCTGCTGCGGAACGCCGAGTTTTTGACAACGCTGATGACTCAGCTTAACTCGCTGGGCTACGGCGTTTACCAAAATGACCATGAAGACGCGAACGGTCAGTTTGAGATCAACTGGCGCTTTGGGGATGCGCTGAAAACTGCGGATCAAGTGGCGTTTTTTAAGTTTATGGTCAAGGCGCTGGCGGAAGAGCGCGGGCTGTGCGCGACGTTTATGCCGAAGCCGTTTCCGCATCTGACCGGCAGCGGGGCGCATCACCATTTGTCGCTTTGGGACGCCGGCGGCAAAGACAACTTATTTCTCGACAAAAGCGACCCGCGCGGGCTGTCCTCGGTTGCCCTGTCGTTTTTGGGCGGCTTGCTGGCCCATGCCAAAGGCTTGTGCGCATTGACTGCGCCATCGGTAAACTCCTACAAGCGGTTCGGCGCACGCTCGCCGCGCTCCGGCGCGACCTGGGCACCGGCCTTTATCGCCCACGGCGGCAACAACCGAACTATGATGGTGCGTGTTCCCGCCCCTGGAAGGCTGGAATACCGGACAGCAGACAACTCATGCAATCCTTACCTCGCCGCGGCGGGCCTGCTGGCGGCAGGCATGGACGGCATCGCCCGTGGCCTGACGGCAGACGGGGGCCGGGACGGCAATTTATTTTTGCTGTCTCCGCAGCAGGCAGAAGCAGAGAAATTGGAGATGCTTCCCGCCAATCTTGGAGAAGCGCTGGGTGAATTCGAGCGCGATGACGTGCTTTGCAGCGCTCTCGGCAGCGAGTACGCGGCTGCGTTTCTGGAAACGAAACATGCCGAATGGGACGACTACCAGCAAGCGATTCTTGCGAGTGTCACGCCCTGGGAAACACAGCGCTACCTCAGCGTATGAGTTTTCAGGGATAGGCTTGCAAAAAAACCGGAAAAAATGTGGACTGCATCCCTCGGAACGAAAAAAAAGCGAGTCTGATCGGGTATAACAAAGTACGCAAGGCAAAATTGCCTTCGGCTGTTACTTCCCCGAAATAAAAATTCAGCAGACAACAACATATGGGTCGGTGTCCGAGTGGTTAAAGGAGGCGGTCTGTAAAATCGTCGGCGCAAGCCTACACAAGTTCGAAACTTGTCCGGCCCAGACACAAAGTTTTACCCCGGTTCTTCAGCTTAACTTGAAGAACCGGGGTGTTTTTTTGCAAATAAAGCCTACTTGCGGCGGACCAGCAGCAGGCAAATATCATCGTGCAGGCGACCGGCGGCAAACGACTTCGCGCCGGCAAGAACTGCTTCGCCAATTTGTGCAAGAGTACCCAGCGGCAGCGCTTCGGCGGCGAGACGCGCCATGCCGTCGTTGCCTAAAAACTCACGGCCCTGACGCGCTTCCGTGATGCCGTCGGTTGCGACCAGCAGCAGGTCATCGGTTCCCAAAAACAAATCAATGCCCGCATAATTGGCTTTGGCCGCAATCCCAAGCGGGACGCCGCTTGCGGGAACCTCCTCAAACGTGCCGTCCTCATGCAGCAGGATCGGCGGCTCCGAGCCGGCCACAGCGATCTGGGTCTTGCCGGTTGCCGGCTCCACAACCGCCAGCGTCATGACGACGAAATACCCGCCGGTGCCGGCTTCCATCGCCTGAGACTCGCACAAAAAAGCGTTCAAGCGGCTGAGCGCCGAGGCAGGATCGGAATGCTCGCGCAGGTAAGCCCGCAGCGTGTACTTGATTTCCGCCGTGCGGCTTGCCGCTTCCAGCCCCTTGCCGGACACGTCGCCGACGACCAGCGCCAGACGCCCGCCGTCCAGCGCGAACACGTCAAAGTAATCGCCGCCGACCAGCGCCTCATCCCAGGCCGGGCGATAAATCGTTTCCACATCCAGCCCGGTCAAAATGCCGGCCGAGGGCTTGTTCAGCAGGGACCGCTGCAAAGATTCGGCAATGCGCCGCTCGCGCTCGTAAAGCGCCGCCAGCTCTTCCTGCTGCCGCCGCCGCTCGGTGATGTCGCGAACGGAAGCGAACAGCAGCGTCCGGTTGCCAATCGTCAGCGAGCTGACACTGGCTTCCACGGGAAACGTCGTGCCGTTCGCCCGGCGGTTTTGGGATTCAAACGGGGGAATTATTTCAGTCTGAGCTTTTCGGAAAAGCTCTTGATACTCTCCGTCCTGCATGACCGTGTTGATGTCCGCGACATTCATGCGCCGCATCTGCTCCGCCGTGTACCCAAGCGACTGCTGGGTGGCCTCGTTGACATACACGAAGCCGCCCGCTTCGTCCAGCAGGTAAAACGCATCGTTTGCTTTGTCGCTCAGAAATTGGAACTGGCGCAGGGCTTCTTCCGCTTCCTTGCGATCTGTGATTTCGACAACGATCACGCCGACTCCCAGCCGGTTTCCTGCTCCGTCATCCACCGGGTAGTAGCTCGAAAGCCAGAAGCGGTCCCGGCCCGGCTCGGCAGGCAGCATTCCCCGCACTTCCACTCCCACCTGCGCCTTACCTGTTTCCAAAACGGGGCGCAGACTTCGGCCTTCCACGGACGCCAGCCCCGGCAGCAGTTCCGGGACTGTGCGTCCCAGCATCGCTTCCGGGGTCATGCCGTTGATGCGGGCCAGCGTGTTGTTGACGCGCTGATAGCGCAGCTCGCGGTCAAAGAATGCGAACCCAACCGGGGCGGAATCCAGCAGCGTGTCCAGCAGCGCTACGGTTTCCCCAAGCTCAGCGGTGACAAGTTTCCGCGCCGTGTCGGAGCGCTGACGGGCAGTGACATCCGTTTGAATGCCGACAAAATGCGTCACTTCCCCATGAGCGTCGCGCACCGGGGAGACGGTGATCTCGTTCCAAAACTCCGTGCCGTCCTTACGGTAGTTCAAAACCAGCGTCTGGACCCGGCGTTTTTCTGAAACTGCTTCGCGCAGCGCACGAACCGCGTTGGGATCAGTGCCGGGACCTTGCAGAAACCGGCAGTTGCGGCCGAGAACTTCATTTTCCGGGTAGCCGGACATTGCCAGAAACGCCGGGTTTGCGTAGATGATCGGGCAGTCCGGCAGCTTTGCATCGGAAATCACGATGCCGTTGGATGCGGCGGCAACGGCGTTGTCGCGGATGTTCAGCGCCTCCAGCGCGGTCTGCTTTTCGCGCTGTACCTGATGGAAGCGGACTGCGGAGCGGACCGAGCGGGCGACAAGATCCGGCGACATTATGGACTTCGGCACAT
>CAXTRL010000169.1:1641-7543 GCA_964246575.1 uncultured Armatimonadales bacterium | reverse complement strand
TTCCCCTACTTATCGCAGCTTCCTGGCTGTTTGGAGTGCGGCCTGCACTGTCTTTGCCGCCGCGCCGACACTTGCCGACTCGCCGGCGCGGCAGGCGTCTAACTTTGCGTCCGGCAGCGGCAACATCATTTACCTTGCGGCGGCGGTCGGCTTGCCGCTGCTGTCCGACGGCAAACACGGCACGAACCATGCCCTGCGGGCTGCGGATGCAATCGGGACCGCCACTTTGCTGAGTGAAGGCTTCAAGAACCTGTTCCGCGAAAAGCGGCCCGACTCAAACGCCCATGACAGCTTTCCTTCCGGCCATGCTACGGCGGCGTTTGCGGCGGCGACTGTGGAAAGCGACCTGCATCCGCACGAAGCGCCGCTTTGGTTCACCGGCGCGACGCTGATTTCCTATTCGCGGATCCGCCTGCACCGGCACTACGGGCGGGACGTGATCGCCGGGGCGCTGCTGGGGTACGGCACGGCGCGTTTGGAGCTGTCCGAGCCGCGCGGCCTCATTTTGTCGCCGCTGATCCAGCCGGATGCACGCGGCTTCGGCGTTCAAATGACCCTGTCCCTGCGATAGCGCTAAATTCCGAAGTTGCACGAGATTATGAAAAGCAGGCATATCTGCCTGCTTTTGTTTTTTCACCGTGTCTTTTGCCTGTTCCTTGCCTGCATTTCCGCCAATAATCCAAGTAGTTCTCACGGCTGTACGAAATAACGTGTACAAAACAAAACGTGACACAAAATAACTGGATCGGCAAAGCAACACGCAAGTGACACATATTCCTTCGGAAACCCATATCCCTTCGGAAACACTTTTTCCTACGCTTGGCTCGGCGGCACGAACCGGCCTGCACGGGTGGCACCGAACACTGGCCTGGCTGCTGGCGGCGACCGGTCTGGTTTCCATTGCGCTGCTGCTGGTGGCGATGAGTGCAGGCAGCCGTTCGGCCCGCGTGTTCCAGGACGTGAACCTCATTGGCTCGCTCCGCTACCGCAGTCTTTGGATTTACGAAGCGACGCATAAAAACGGCGCGGCCCCGGACGGCGGCTGGCAAAGTCAGTGGCAGGCGATGACCGGCATTCGAGGCCGCCTGCACGCGCAGTATCCCAAAGCGGCCGCTGAGGCGGACCCGGCTTGGAACGCTTTTTCCGGGGAACTCAAGCGAACCGGTAGGGTGGACTGGCAAACGGCGGACGCCATGCGGCTGGCCGCCGACGTTCTGGCCCGCCGGATCGCGTCGGAAGCGGCGGCCCAATCTTTGGCCGCGTCCCTGCTGCTGCGCTGCGGCCTCGCCGGGCTGCTCTGCTCGCTGGCGGCGTCCGGCCTGCTGCTGTCGCGTCTGCGGGCGGCGGAGTCGGAAATGCGCCGCAGCTTGGCCGCGTCTCAGGAAAGCCGAAACTTGTTCACGCAGTCCATCAATGCCATGCAGGAAGGGTACATCGTCGTGGACCGGAAAAGCATCGTTCTGCTGTGCAACGCCGAAGCGGAGCGGCTGCTGGGCCTGGAAGCAGCGGAGCTGATCGGCCAGCCGATAAAGCGTCCGGACCGGCGGCTGATCCAAGAAAATGGGGAAGAATTCGCGCCGGGGCGGCAGCCCGTCCTTCAAGCGCTGCGGACCGGCCAGCCGCAGGAAGCGGTGGTGGTCGGCCTGGAGCGGCCTGGATCGGAGACAATCTGGCTTTCTGCAAAAGCGGCCCCGGTTTTTAGTGCCGGGCAGATGGTCCCCGGCGCGGCGGTGCTGACATTCACCGACATCACCGCGAGGCGCGAAGCGGAAGAACAGCTCCAGCGGGAGCGTGATTTTCAGGCCGCGATGCTGGAAAGCATGCAGGCGGGAATTGCCGCCTGCGATGCAAATGGGACGCTCACACTGTTCAACCGAGCCGCCCGTGAGTTTCACGGACTGCCCGAAGCGTCGCTGCCGCCAGAGCAGTGGGCCGAGCATTTTGAATTATATCAATCCGACGGCATCACGCCGCTGGCATTGCAGGACGTGCCTTTGTTCCGGGCCTTCAGCGGCGAAGTCGTGCGGGATGCCGAAATAGTTATTGCGCTGGCTAACGCTCCCGCCCGAACTTTGCTTGCGTCCGGCCAGGCGATTTACAGCCGCACCGGCCAGAAGATCGGCGCAGTCGCCGCGATGCACGACATCACCGCCCGCCGGCAAACCGAGCGGGAATTGTCGCGCCTGGCGGCGATTGTTCAATCGTCGGAAGAAGCGATCTTGGCGGTGACGCTGGATGGCATGATCGTGAGCTGGAACGCCGGCGCGGAACGGCTCTACGGTTATGCCGAGGCGGAGATCATTGGCCGGCATGCTTCAGCACTGGTTCCGGCAGGCGAGGCCAGCCCGCTGGACGCCGTCATCCCCCGCCTGCAGCGCGGTGAACTGGTTAAGCCTTTGGAAGTCATCCGGCAGCGCCCGGACGGGACCCTGCGGAACGTCGCGCTGACGTTCTCTCCGATCCACGATCCTCAAGGCGAGATGATCGGCGCGTCCTGCATCTCCCGGGACATCACGGCCCGGCGGCAGGCGGAAGACGCCCTGCGGGAAAGCGAAGTCCGGCTCCGCTACTTTTCCGAGGCCGCGTTTGAGGGCATCGCGGTCAGCCAGAACGGCGTCATGCTGGATGCAAACCCGGCATTTTTGTCTTTGTACGGTTACAGCCGGGAAGAAGTCGTCGGCATGGCCGGCCAAGACCTTGCGGCCCCCGAATCTAGAGCGCTCGTCACGCAGAAGATTGCGTCGGGAGACGAAGCCGCCTACGAAGCCATTGGGCAGCGCCGGGACGGCAGCACGTTCCAGATTGAAGTGCGCGGGCGCAGCGTGGTCTGGAATGGTCTGCCCGCGCGTGTGACCGCCGTGCGCGACATCACCGAGCGCAAAACGCTGGAAGATGCGCTTCGGGCCGGCCATGCCGCTATGGAAGAAAGCCAAGCGCGACTGGCGGAAGCGCAGCGCATCGCCAGAGTCGGAAGCTGGGAACATGATCCGTCCACGGGAGCGGTCGGTTGGTCCAGCGAGATGTTCCGCCTGCTGGGCCGCGATCCGGCGCTGGGCGTGCCTGCGTTTGAAGAAGCAATGGCGCATTATCACCCTGAAGACGTGCCTATGCTGAAAAGTCTTGTCCGGCAAGCGGCTACGGAAGGAGCCGGCTACGAGCTGGACCTGCGGGGCCGACCAAGCTTCCTCCAAGACGGCCTCCTGCGCTGGTATCACACGACCAGCGAAGTCACGCGAGATGCAGCAGGAGGCGTGGTCCGCGTGACGGGAACGCTGGCGGACATCACCGAGCGCAAGCGCATGGAAGACGCCCTGCGCCACAGCGAGGAGGCGCTGCGAGCCATGCTGGGCAGCGCTCCCGTGATCCTGTACGCCGCCGACACCGACGGCATCCTCACGCTTTCGGAAGGCACGGGGCTGGCGGCGCTCGGCCTCAAGCCGGGCGAAGCCGTAGGCCGGTCTGTTTTTGAGTTTACAACAGACGATGCGGCAGCGGCTGCCCTGACCCGCCGCGCTTTAGCGGGCGAAGCTGTCTCCTACGACCGGCGCTACGGAACGCTCTGGCTGCATGTGGAGCTGAAGCCGCAGTGGGGGATTGACGGCACGGTCACAGGAATCATCGGGGTCAGCTTTGACATCACTGAACGTGCTCAATCGGAAGAGCGGTTCCGGGTGCTGTTTGAGCAGTCTTCCGACGCCCATCTGCTGTTTGATGACGTGGGCATCATTGACTGCAACGCAGCGGCGCTGACCCTAATGCGCTGCACGGACAAAGCGCATTTGCTGGGCATTCACCCGGCACGGCTGTCCCCGGAGCGTCAGCCGGATGGGCGATTGTCCCGCGAAAAAGGCGACGAAATGTGCGTGCTGGCCCGGCAAAACGGCACGCACCGCTTTGAGTGGACGCGCCTGGCCCTGGACGGTACCGAGATTCCGGTCGCCGTAACGCTGACGGCCTTGATGCTCAGCGACAAGCCGGTGCTGCTTTCCGTCTGGCACGATCTGACCGAGCGCAAGCAGGCCGAGCAGCAGATCAAAGACTACACCGTCATTTTGGAGTTCCAGAAAGATCAATTAGAAGAAACCAACAAAGAATTGGAAGCCCTGGCGACGACAGACGGCTTGACCGGCCTGAAAAACCGCCGAACATTCGGCGGGAAATTGGCCGAGGAACACGCCCGCGCCGTGCGTTACAATCAGCCGCTGTCGCTGCTGCTGCTGGACGTGGACAAATTCAAGCCGTACAATGACACGTTCGGCCACCCCGCCGGGGACGCCGTGCTGCGCCAAGTCGCGCAGACTTTAGAGCATTCCGCCCGCGACACGGATGTTGCGGCCCGGTACGGCGGCGAAGAATTTGTCCTTATTTTGCCGCAAACCGATGAAGCCGGGGTGTTGGTGTTTGCCGAGCGCCTTCGAGAAACAATTGCCGGCAGGGATTGGCCCCTGCGCCCGATCACGGCGAGCATCGGCGTTTGCACCCTGTCGCTGGACACGCCGACGCCGGAATCGCTAACCGAGTGCGCCGACAAAGCGCTGTACTGTTCCAAAGAATCGGGCCGCAACCGGGTCACGCACGGCAATCCCGCTGCGCCTTTGATCAGCCGCCCGGCCCGCCCAAGGCGGCCCCGCAGCAAAGGGCCGGCTGCGGACAGTCCGGCTCCTGTAGAAAGTACGGCTCAGGCGGATGCGGCTAAATAAGCCAGCACTTTCCCCGTTTCCACCTGCCATTCAGTGCGGGATAGATAGGGCCGGAAGCCGAGCGCGTGGTTGATCCGCAGCATCGGGCCGTTGGAGTCAGCGTTGCCGGTGCGGACAAACCGCGCGTCCGGCCTGTCCCGCAGCACCCGGTCCAGCATGGCTGCTTTGAGGCGCTTGCCGAGGCCGTGTCCCCGAAAATCCGGAAAAACGCCGGTGCCGCCCTGCTGGACAAAGAGCGGGCGGCTGCTATTCCAAGAAACTTCCGTGTAACCGACAAACTTACCCGAAGCCGCCTCACGCACTGCCAGCGTCCAGCGCTCGGTGCCGCCGGCCAGCGCCTGCTGCTCTAGCTGCCGCATCTGCTCTGTCGTGAAGTGCATGTCTTCCATGTCCAGGGCGTCGCGCGGCATAGTGTTCATCGCGCTTTCATTGAGCGCCGTGATCGCCGGCAGCAGGTCTTCGGGATGCGCCCCTTTCCAAGACTCCAGCGTGAAACGGCTGGCGTCGTCCGGCGTCATCCACTGCGCCACCAGCGCCCGGTCCAGTTCCGCCAAAACAAGTTGGTTGGTATGCGTCTCCATCGCCCGCTCGCCGCCCAGCTTCTCCATAAACGCTTCCCCGGCGGGGACGCGGGCATTGGTCCCGGTCATCAGCAGCCGCCGGCTCTCGCGTTGCGGCACCTCGGCAATCTCGGCCAGCAGCCGCCGCCCGATCCCCTGCCGCCGGAGCTCCGGCAAAACACTTAGATCACACCAGGCCAGGTGCTTGTTTTCCTCGGTCTTCATAAAGTAGACATTGGCGCTGCCAACAATTTCCGTGCGGTCCGGGTTCCAGGCGGCCCACGCAAACGCACGAATGAAGCTTGGCATGTTCTGCAAATTTGCGATGGTCTCTTCCAGCGGCGTGGGCGGGTCGTCGGGCAGGATTTCCGCTTGAATTGCATTGATGAAGCGGTTGATCGCCTGGTACTCATGCTCGGAAGCATGAGCAAAGTCGAACGGCTCAATCGTGACGGCGGATGCAGGCATGGCGGGTCTCCTTGTGCAGAAAATCCCGGTTAAGTTCGCTCGCTTGAGTGTATTTTCCTGCTACAATAAAAACGAAAAGACAGCCTGTACGGGCTGTCTTCTCAATCTTGCTGAAAGGAGGTGATGCTTCTTGAAGCAAGGCAATTGGCGCTTCACTCTGAAACTCAGAGTGAT
>CAXTRL010000169.1:0-1541 GCA_964246575.1 uncultured Armatimonadales bacterium | reverse complement strand
AGGGGACACAGCGCATGGAAATCCCGACACGGACGCCGCTTCGGACGGCGCGGACGGCAATGGTGGCTTCGGCGAACCCATTCGCCTCGCTGATTGGCGTGGAAATACTGCGCGGCGGGGGAAACGCCGCCGACGCCACGGTGGCGATGGGCGCGGCGCTGGCCGTCATGGAACCGCACAATTCCCATGTCGGCGGGGATGCGTTTGCCCAAATTTGGGACGCGCCCGCCCGCACCCTGTCCGCGCTGAACGGCAGCGGCATTGCCCCGGCCCATGCGACTTTGGACAGGGTGGGCGGCGAAATCCCGGAACGCGGCATCCGGGCAGCCGCTGTTCCCGGTGCGGTGGACGCCTGGCTTGCGTTGAACTCGCGGTGGGGCACCATGACCCTGTCCGAAGTGCTGGCCCCGGCCATTGCCCTGGCGGAAGACGGCTACGCCCTGCCCGCATGGCAGGCTGCGCTGCTGGGCGATCACGACGAGCTGTGGCGCGAGTTCCCCCAAAGCGGCGCTGCGCTTGTCCCCGGCACTCTACGCCCCGGTGCGATCCTGTACCAGCCGGAGCTGGCCCAAACCCTGCATCAGATCGCAAGCGGGGGACGGGCCGCGTTCTACGAAGGCGAGTTTGCCGAAAAACTGCTGGCTTATTCCCAGGAAAACGGCGGCTTCTTCACGCCCGCAGACCTTGCCGGACACCGAACGCTTGTCACCGAGCCGCTCCGCACGACCTACCGGGGCGTGACCGTCACCGAAAACCCGCCGGTCTCGCAGGGCTGCCTGCTGCTGCAAATGCTGAACATTCTAGAAGGCTACGACCTCGCCGCGCTGGACCCGGAAGGGCCGGACGCCGTGCATCTGATGGCGGAAGCCAAAAAGCTGGCTTTCGCTGACAGAATGGCCTATCTTGGCGACGTCCCCCAAACGCCGTTGCAAACCCTGCTGTCCAAAGCCTACGCCGCCGAGCAGCGCAAGCGCCTTAATTTGACTGCTGCCGCGCGTTACTCGCCGGGCCGCCTGCCGACTGTCAACGGCGGCTCGGACACGACTTCGTTCTGCGTGGTAGACGCCCACGGCAATGCGATTTCGTGGATCCAAAGCGTCTTCCACCGCTACGGCTCCGGCGTGGTCGTTCCCGGCACCGGCGTTCTTCTCAATAACCGCATGACCGGCTTCAGCCTAGACCCCAAGAACCCAAACGTGCTTGCTCCCGGCAAGCGCCCCATGCACACACTCAACACCTTTATGCTCTTCAACGACGACGACTTCTGGGCGGCAGGCGGCACGCCCGGCGCGGATGTTCAGGTGCAAACCAATCTCCAAACTATCACCCAGATGATTGACCACGGGCGCGACCCGCAGGCAGCCATTGAAAGCCCGAAATGGCACGTCGCTCCCGACGGCCCGCACTTGTTTGTCGAAGACCGCCTGCCGCTCGACACCTGCTACGCGCTGCGCCGCCGGGGCCATTCCCTTTCCGTCGGCACCCCCTGGTCCGGCTCCTGCGCGTCCCAAATCATCACCCGCGACCCCGACACCGGCGTT
>CAXTRL010000168.1:4267-7559 GCA_964246575.1 uncultured Armatimonadales bacterium | reverse complement strand
ATTGATGCGTTTGAAGTGGTTGTAGACGGCGACCGACAGCGTCCGCTTGGCCTGCTCCTGGCCGACGACGTACTGAGACAGAATGCGGTAGATTTCTTTCGGCTTCGGGACGCTGCCGATGGAAGAAAACTCTTCTTCCCGCTGCGTTTCATCCCGGATCAGCTCTTTGCAGAGGTCTACGCATTCCAGGCAGACGCCGCCGTGGACACCCAAAATCAGCTTTTTGACCTGCTCGCGGCCCTTGCCGCAGAGCAGGCACCGGCTGTCGTTGCGCTCGTTCCCAATTCTCGCCATATGTGTCCTTTAAAAGCCGGGCACGTTTTGGGTGCTACCGGCTGAGTACGTTGTCTATGATGCCGTATTCGACGCCTTCTTCGGAAGTCATCCAGTAATCACGGTCCATGTCGCGGGACACCTGCGAGAACTCGCGGCCGGAATTGTCGGCGATGATGGAAGTCAAGCGCTCGACAAACGACATGTGCAGGCGCATAGAGATTTCCATGTCTTTGGGCGTTCCCTGGTATGCACCGCTGCCCTGGTGGATCATAATCCGCGAGTTAGGCAGCGCAGAACGCTTGCCTTTGGTGCCGCCCGAAAGCAGGACTGCGCCCATGGACGCCGCCATGCCGACGCAGGTGGTCGCAATATCCGGCTTGATGTGGCGCATCGTGTCGTAAATTGCTAGCCCTGCCATCACGTCGCCGCCGGGCGAGTTGATATACACTTCAATGTCTTTGTCCGGGTCTTCCTTTTCCAGAAACAAAAACTGGGCGACAACAATGTTTGCCATCGCGGGGTGGATCTGGTCGCCGATGAAGACAATCCGGTCTTTCATGAGGCGTGACCAAAGATCGTAAGCCCGCTCGCCGCGCGGGCTTTGCTCAATTACTGTGGGTATCCAGGTCATTCCGCACCACCTTCTTCTATTTCATCTGCTGCGTCATCAGCAGCATCATTGATGACTTCCGTGTCGGCGGAACTGTTTGCGGAAACGACCTTCTCTTCAATTATGGCCGATCCCCGCAGAAAGTCCAGGACTTTTTTTGCCTGCGCCCGGTTCCGCAGCGCTTCCATGCCGTTGTTGCTTTCCAGCATGGCCCGAACAGCGGCGGGCGAGGTCCGCTCTTCATTAGCACGCTCAGCCAATGCCGACTCCACATCGCTGTCGATAAGCATCAAACTCTCGGCGTCCGCGACTTTGCCCAAAAGCAGGCCGATTTCAATGCGCTTTTTCGCGCCTTCAGTGAACTCGGAAACAATCTGCTCGCGCGTCTTGCCGACTTGCTGCAGGTAGTCGTCCAGCGTGATACCCTGCCGCTCAATTTGCGCCAGCAGCGCTTTGACTTCGTCGTCCACTTCCGCTTCCACGAGAACCGGCGGGTACTTGATCGTTGAGCCGGCAATGATCTGATCAATCAGCTTGGAGTCGGCTTCGCTGTCGGCGTTGGCGACCAGCGACTTTTCCATGTCGGACTTTAGTTCCGAACGGAATTGGTCTACGGTCTGGAAGCGGCCATTAGATAGCTTTTGGGCCAGCTCATCGTTTAGTTCTGGGATTTGCTTTTCGTGGATTTCGTTGATCTTGACTGTGAACTCGGCTTCCTCATTCGCAAGCTCGGTATCGGGGTAGGTATCGGGATAAGTCAGCGTGAACGTCTTTTCTTCTTCCTTTGCCATGCCGACTAAATTATCGTCAAAGCCTGGAATGTTGTCCGCGCCGATCTCGATCATGGTGGGCCGGACTTCGGCGGCTTCAGGCCGGATGTCTACCAGCGCCGACAAGTCGGCAACCACCAAGTCGCCCATCTGCACAGGGCGCTCGACGACCGGGTACTCGGCGGCCCGCTCGCGCATCCGCTGCATCTGCGCTTCGACGTTCTCGTCGTTCAGCTCGTACTTATTCTTCTCCACCGTCAGGCCGGTGTACGGCCCAAGCTCCACTTCCGGGCGCAGGGGGATGATGGCCTTGAAGATGAACGGCTTTTCGGCGAACTCAAGCTGCATCAATTCCAGCTTCGGCTGGGCGAACGGCTCAATGGCTTCCTGCTCCAGTGCCTCGGCATAGGCTGGTTCCACCAGAAGCTCGGCGGTGCGCTGGCGGACATCGGTTTCGGGGACGCGCTGCTTGACAAAGTTTAATGGCGCTTTGCCTTTGCGGAAGCCGGGAACGGAAACATACTTCGAGTATTCGCGGTAGGCTTTGTCTACGGCCTGGGCGACTTTGCCCGTTTCCACTTCAATCGTGAGGGCGACTTGACACGGGTCAAGCGGCTCTTTGGTCACCTGCATAGTTGGTGCTGCTCCTGTGTGCGTTTTGCTGTCTGCGTTTTACCTGAGTGCTTCGCCTAATTGTTAGCGGACAAAATGGGGAAAACGAGGTTTTAATGGCCTTGAGTGTACCCTGCCATGCGCGGCATTGTCAACGCGGCTGACACTGCCGCCCCTTGACGGCCTGCCGGCAATTCGGCTATCATGATCTCTGAAACGCAACTTGTTCTTGCGGCGTATTCTTGTTCAATTGGCAATTATTAGAAGGCATATTTTGATGACACTGTTCACGTCTAAAATGGCTCAAATCACGGCGCTGCTGGCTCCCGTGGCGGCGCTGTCCGTGCTGGCGGGGCTGCTGACGGGCGCAGCTCCAAAAGCAACTCCGGTGCGGGCGGAGGTGCCGGCGCAGGTCGCGGCCCAGCACAAGGCAACCGTGTATGTGTTTTTGTCAACGCAGTGCATGGTGTCTAAAGTTTATGCGCCGCGATTAAATTCGCTGGCGCGGGAGTATGGCCCGCGCGGCGTCGCCGTCATCGGCGTCTTTTCCAATATCCAGGAAGGGCAAGTGGAAGTGGCGGTGTTTGCCAAAAGCCATGCGTTCGCGTTTCCTGTCATCCGTGACGCTGATGCGGCTCTGGCGGCGAAGTACGGCGCGACGATGACACCGCAGGCATTTGTGGTCAATGGGTCAGGGCAAACGGTGTATCAGGGCCGGATTGACGACAACGCAGATACGACGCTCGTGCATCACCATGATTTACAGGCTGCCATTGACGCTGTGCTGGCGAGGCGTCCCGTGCTGCATCCGAAGCTTGCCGCGTTCGGCTGCGTGCTGCGCCGTCCGGCAGCGCATATCGCGTCGTCGCAGATCACCTACGCCCGCGACGTCGCGCCGATCCTGGCCCGGAGCTGCGAGACCTGCCATCGGACCGGGCAGATCGGGCCGATGCCGCTGACGAACTATACGCAGGCGGCGGCGTGGCGCTTGGACATCAAGCGCTACACCGAGTGCCGCCAAATG
>CAXTRL010000168.1:2620-4257 GCA_964246575.1 uncultured Armatimonadales bacterium | reverse complement strand
ACGGCCGGCGCGCCGGATGCCGATCCCGGCGCGGGCGACTTCCAGGACTCGCGCCGCTTATCGGGTCACGATGTGGCGACGCTGGCGAAATGGGCGGACGCCGGTGCGCCGGAAGGCGATCCGAAAGACATCCCTGCGCCGCCGCATTTTCGGGACGGCTGGCCGCTAGGCCAGCCGGATCTGGTGCTTCAGCCGAGCCGCGCCTACCACCTAGAGGCCGACGGCTCCGACGTGTACCGCTGCTACGTCATCCCGACGGACTTCACTCATGACCGCTACGTCAGCGCCGTGGACGTTCAGCCCGGCAACCGCTCCATTGTCCATCATGTGATCGCGTTCATTGACGGCTCTGGCGCGTCGGCGAACTTGGACGGCCACGAGAAAGAGCCGGGCTACACGAGCTTTGGCGGCGTCGGCTTCACGCCAACGGGATCGCTTGGCGGCTGGGCACCGGGTATGACCGCTCATGCCCTGCCGGACGGCGTCGCTACGGAAGTGCCTGCTGGCGCTCGGATCGTCTTGCAGGTGCATTACCACAAAGACGGCAAGCCGGAGACCGATTTCTCCCGCATCGGCCTGTACTTCGCCCGCACCGAAGTCCAAAAAACCCTGCACATCATTCCGATCATCCACGGCCTGGACATCCCCGCCGGCGACAGCCATTACACCGTGACCACGCTCGGCGTCCCGTCTCCCGTTGACTTCCACCTGCTGGCGGTAACGCCCCACATGCACCTGTTAGGCCGCAAGATGGCGCTGACCGCTATCAGGCCCGACGGCGCGAAAGTCCCGCTGATCTCGGTTTCCGACTGGGACTTCAACTGGCAGGCGACATACTTCTACAAGAAGCCCATCGCCTTCCCCAAAGGCACCCGCGTCGAGATGACCGCGACTTACGACAACTCGGCCCGCAACCCGCGCAACCCAAACTCGCCGCCGAAGACAACCACCTGGGGCGAACAGACCACCGACGAAATGTGCATCGCGTTCCTGCACTACACCCTGGACCGCGAACACCTCGCCGTCCGCGACCCTGCAGCGGCGTCTAAAGTGGCGAAGAAGTAAGCAGAAAAGCAAGAAGGTACGAGAAACGAGTGACTGAAGTCGCTCGCTGAGAGGCACTCGGAAGTGCCGCCTGTCCAGGGGACAGAAGAGTAACAGAGCAGAAACAGGCTTCTGTATTCTGTCCCCTGGACAGGTGGTGTTTCCGAACACCTTCCAGCGAGTGACTTTAGTCACTCGTTCCCGGTTTGGCACAGTTTTTGCGAGGAAGCTGATAATCCAAGCTAAGAAACTGTCATTCTGAAAAGGTAAGCGTTTTATGTCTTCTCCTTCCGATCTTTCCGCGCACGAAAAGGGCAATGATCTCGGCTCCGGCGTCTCGGCTCCGGCGTCCGTTCGGGGCATTTTGCTGCTCCTCCTCGTTTCCTGGCTGCTCGTCGCGTCCGCGTATAGCGGGGCCGTCAGCGCGACCAGCGGCATCACCGGCATGGACTTTGCTTCGTTCTACCACGCCGCACAGCGGCTAAATGCGGGGCGGCCGCTGTATCAGCCTCATCTCAGTCCTGCGCTCGGCGGCTCGCTGTACGTTTACTCCCCGCTGCTGGCGCTGCTGATGCGCCCGCTGGCACACCTTT
>CAXTRL010000168.1:0-2520 GCA_964246575.1 uncultured Armatimonadales bacterium | reverse complement strand
CTGTACGTTTACTCCCCGCTGCTGGCGCTGCTGATGCGCCCGCTGGCACACCTTTCGTTCCACGTTGCGACAAAAGCCTGGTTCTTTGTCAACGCCGCGTCACTCATTGTCGCCGTGCTGCTGTACGGGCTGGCGGCGCGAATTTCGTGGCGCAGCCTTTCGCTGCTGGCAATCCTGCTCCTGGTATCCTTTCGTTTTTGGGACACGACCATGAACTTTGGACTGGGGCAGTCAAACTCGGTGATGCTGGCCCTGGTTGCGGCGATGCTGTGGGCGGACAGCCGCAAGCGCTGGTGGCTGATGGGAGCGCTGATTGCCCTAGCGGCCTTGTTCAAGGTTTGGCTGATTGGAATGCTGCTTTACCTGCTTCTGCGCCGCCGGTGGCGGGAAGCGGCATTTGGGATCGGCGCGTTTTTGGTGGCGCTCGGCGCCTTGTTCAGCGTTGTGGGGTGGTCTGAACTTCCCAACTACCTGCACTGCATGGTGCAGGCGAAGGCGTTCGGCGAGAAACACGCAGTAATGAACTCCATTGTTGGGTTCGCGGATCTGCACCTGCGGACGAATCCGATTGTGTCTCCCCTTGTCAACAGCCGCATTGGCTACGCCGTTTTTGCCGTTGCCTGCGTTCTTGGACTTCTTTGGGGATTTGCCGCGCTGTGGCGCATTCTCCGCAGTCCAACGCCGCTGGAAGCTCGCTTGGCGTTCGGCATCGTTTTGGTTTCCGTTTTGCTGCTGCTGCCGTCTTATGAAAACGGTTACTCGGTTTACTGCTTTCCGCTGCTTTGGACCCTGCTGGGTTCCCCTGACGGCGACGGGAGGCTCTCGCGTAGGCTTTCCCAATTGATGCTGGCGGGAGGCATCGCCTTTTACTTGGTTTTCAGCCGAAGCTGGCCGGTCTACGCGCCGTTCCCACCGGCCTACCAGCATGGCCTGCGCTCGATGATTGTTTCCATGAGCTTCTACGGCACGGTGTTTATTTGGGCTATGGGGGTGTATTGCCTGCGGCGGCTGGGCGCGGGGTCAGCCGCCAGACCGGGCCGCGCGGGCTTTGCCACGCGAGCGTCCGAACGTAAGGCGACAGCAGCGCTGTGAGGTCGGTGGAGGCCAGGTGGTGCTTGGCGGAAAGCGCGGCCAGCGTCTTGGCGCTGTGCGTGGGGACAACTTCGTCTAAGGCGTAAACGGCATGGCCGGAGGCGAGCGTGCTGCCAATCTCAGACTGGGCAAGGGTAAGCGCGGCGGGTATGTCGTCGCGCTTTTTTGTGAGCAAACCGTGGAGTGAGATCACGTCGCGGTCGGCGAAGTAGGGCAGGGCGACTTCGCACGGGCCGCCGTCGCCTGCGCCGGCCACCAGGACAATGTCGCCGGGCAGCGTGTGGACCCGGACATCGGCGGCGATGCGGCGGAACGGGTCCGACTGCGGCGAAAGATGCGGCAGGATGCTGTAGAGGTTCAAGCAGGCATAGGCGGCAATCCACCCCCCCAGCAGCCAGTTAGCCGCCTGCCCGCCGCGCCGCGCCCGGTGGTGGGCCAGCGTCAAAGCCAGCAGAAGGCTGGTGGGGACAAGTACCGGCACCCAGAATACAAAATAGCCGGGGGACCAGACCGTGAAAAACGCGGCATACACGGCAATCCAGAGCGCCAGCACGACAACTAGATTACGATTATGGGAGCGCCAAAGCTGGGGCAGCGCGGCGAAAACCGCATACGCCGCGCCAAGCCAGCCTGCAACAGACACGCAGTACAAGCCAAGCGGAAGCAGGGGCAGGTGCGGGCTGAGCGTGAACGTGCTGGGCCGGCTGCCCGGCTCGGCAAAACCGGCATGGCGGAAGGCGTAAAAGTCGCTGGTCAAGTTATGCAGAACGTGAAAGTCCCACCACCAGCCAAGCTCCGAATACTCGGAAGTCCAGGCATGAAACGCGGCGACAGAGTGCAGGTGCAGCACGAAAACGCCGACGGCTAAATAGGGCAGGGTGGCAGTTGCGGCCCACACAGCGAGATAAGTTAGGGCGAGGCGAACGCGCAAGGTTCGCGCGGCGTCCGGCGGCACAAACGGATTCACGTCCACAAGAAGCACCCCAACCAGGCCGACCACGACAAACAGCCCGGCGCTTTCGTGAAACAGCACTGCCCCCCCGGCCAGCAGCCCGGCCAGCGCGGCAAGCGCCGGGCGGGGCATCGCCATGAGTTGAGTCAGAACCGAAAAGGCAAGGAGTAGGAAAAAGAGGCTCGGCATGTTCACCCGGCCATCCGCCGCGCAAATCCAGGGGCCGAACGACAGCGCGAGGCCGAGCGCGATCAAGACCGGCAAGCCCCGCGAGCGCTGAAGCAGGCGGCGCAGGGTGAGAAAGTAGACGGAAACCCCGGCAGCCCCCAGCACGGCGTTCAAGCTTTGCAGGACCGGCAGAGAGCCGCCGCAGTAGCCGCAGGCGCGGGCGGTTTTCCACAAAACGTAGCCGAGGGCGTTGAAAAGCAGATGATGCGGATGAAACAGCCAGTGCGGGTCGCCGGTGCGCGGGTACA
>CAXTRL010000167.1:0-7598 GCA_964246575.1 uncultured Armatimonadales bacterium | reverse complement strand
GCACTGAAGTCAGCGCGGAAAGATTGCGTTCATGTGATGATGGCGACGATTTCCCCGGCGCTTGTCGGCGAACTGGAAGCGGCCCACAAGGACGCTGGCGTTGCCTACCTTTCCGCGCCGGTGCTGGGCGTCCCCGCTGTCGCCGCCAAAGGCGAGCTGAACATTCTGGCGGCCGGCAGCCCGGAGGCGCTTGCCAAAGTGCAGCCGCTGTTTGATGCGCTGGGGCAGAAAACCTGGCCGCTCGGCGACGACCCCAAGCACGCAAACATTGCCAAAATCGCCGCTAATTTGATGATCACGCTGGCGATTGAAGCGATGGGCGAAGCCACCGCCCTGACCGAGTGCTACGGCCTGCCCGCCGCCGACTTCTTGAACGTCGTCACTTCCACGGTCTTTGCGGCCCCCAGCTATCAACGCTACGGCGGCAACATTGCCAACAACACGTATGAGCCGGGCTTCAAGCTGACGCTCGGCCTCAAAGACGTCAATCTGGCGCTGGACGCCGCCAAAGCCAAAAACGCTTCCCTGCCGTCGGCGGAGATTGTCCGCGACAGCTTGGACGCGGCAGTCGCCGCCGGGATGGGCGACAAAGACTGGTCCGCGCTGGCAGTCGCCGCTCGCCGCCGCGCCGGCCTTGATGAATAAATTAGATAGGAGAAACGCAGTGATGGCAGACAGCATTCATTTTTGGGAGACCGTCCCGGTGCGAACATCGCGCCGGGGGGACTTTTGGGTTCCCGGCGAGCGCGTCACTGTGGACGGCAAGACATATCAGCAGGGGCCGATGTTTGTGGAATGGGAAGCGCCGGAGCGCGTGACGCAGCCGTATCCCGTGGTGCTGGTGCATGGCGGGGCGCTGCAAGGAACCGAGTGGCTGGACACGCCCGACGGGCGTCCGGGCTGGGCGCAGCGCTTTGTTGAGGCCGGGTATGCGACCTTTGTCGTTGACCGTCCGGGGCAGGGCCGTTCGCCTTACCATCCTGATGTGATCGGTCCCATTGGCGTGCCGTTCCCTTATGAAGAAGGAGAAGAAGTCTTCTTTCCGCCCGCAGCCGCGAAGACCCACACCCAGTTTCCGTTTGACCCAAACGACGCCGCTGCTCTTGATGCTTTCATTGCTCCGTATGGGCCGCTGCCGGCAGACCTCGCCGCTTCGCAGGAGATGGACGCTGACCGGCTCGCCGGCCTGCTTGACCGGATTGGCCGGGCAGTCATTGTGACTCACTCAGCGTCCGGCTCCGACGGCTGGCTCGTTGCCGACCGGCGTCCCAGCCTCGTCGCCGCCATTGTTACAGTTGAGCCGATGGGGCCTGCGTTCGCCGTGACGCCCAACATTGGAACGCTGGACTGGGGGCTAACCGCTGCGCCGATTACTTTCGATCCGCCCCGCGCCACAGCCGCCGAGGTTCGCGCCGCCGACCCGTCTTCCCTGCGGATACCCGCTTTGGCCGGTCTTCCTGTGGCGGTCGTCACCGGCGAAACTTCGGTGCAGGCCAAGTTTGCCCCCGCCATCGTGGATTTTCTGAACACAGCAGGCGCGTCCGCCGAGCTGGTGCATTTGCCCGACTACGGCATTCTCGGCAACGGCCACGGATTAATCTACGAGAAGAATTCCGATGCCGCCCTTCAGCCGGTCTTGGACTGGCTGGCATCGCACACTGGCCCGGCCTAGAAAAAGCCGTGCTGAGGCAGGACTCAGCGCCATGATGCACGAAAAAGCCCCGGCCAAGTGGCCGGGGCTTTTTTCTGCCTATTCTTCGCCTGCCTATTCTTCGCCTGCTTCTGAGTCTGTGCGGACGCTATCGAGAACGGCATCTAAGAAGCCGGGGAAGCGGGCGTCGAGGTCAGCGCGGCGCACGGAATTGAAAAGCTGAGTGCCTTCGGCGCGAGTGGTAATCAGGCCACTCTCACGCAGAACTTTCAGATGATGCGATAGCGTGGATTTCGGCGTACTCAAACTCGAATCGGCGCATGTCAGTTCGTTTCCCCCGGCTAGGTGGGCCACGATTTGCAGGCGCGTTGGGTCGCTTAACGCATATAGCACATGGGTCAGCACAAGCTGACTTTGTTCAGGAAAAAAAAAGCGTCTCATGCTTGACATTGTACCATATCACTGTCATAATTCTATTGTTCTATAATACTAGAACATTGTATATAGGCTTAAATTATTCTAAGCCGCTCACGTTGATGCCGGGCAGGAACAACCGCAGGCAGTAATTATGAAAAGGAGAATTATGGGAAAGCTTGATGGCAAAGTTGCGGTGATAACGGGTGGAACAAGCGGCATGGCTCTGGCCACCGCCAAATTGTTTGTCGAAGAAGGAGCGTATGTTTTCATCTCAGGCCGGCGGCAAGAAGCCCTGGATGAGGCCGTCGCACTGATTGGCAGGAATGTGACCGGCGTACAGGGCGATGCGGCCAACCTGGACGACCTGGATCGCTTGTTCGACACGGTCAAGCGGGAAAAGGGCAGTATCGACGTGCTGTTCGCGAGCGCCGGCAGGGGAGATTATGCCAAGCTTGGCGAGATTACGGAAAAGCACTTCGACGCGGTCTTCGGTCTGAACACACGCGGCACACTCTTTACGGTGCAGAAGGCGCTGCCGCTGTTTAACGATGGCGGCTCGATCATCATGAATGGGTCAATGGCGGCGGTCAAGGGCTTCCCAAATTTCGGTGTCTACTCGGCAAGCAAGGCTGCATTACGCTCATTCGCCCGCACGTGGCTGAACGAGCTGAAGGATAGAAATATCCGGGTGAACGTGCTGCATCCGGGGCAGATCCAAACACCGATTCAGGAGCAGTTGTTCGATGCGGAGACGATGAAGCAGTTCGAATCATTGATCCCGCGGGGAAAAATGGGCCGCTCTGAAGAGATTGCGAGCGTGGCGCTGTTTCTTGCTTCAGACGACTCGACCTATGTGAATGGGGTAGAGTTGTTTGTCGACGGCGGCACCTCGGCAATCTAAAATCGTGCCGCGAAAGAGTAAACGGATAAGTCCCTGTGTGGACGATCCCTTAGAATAATACAGGATAACAAACATGGCATACACAATAGATTTAACCGGCAAAGTGGCCGTTGTGACAGGCGCATCCAAAGGCATTGGGGCCGCCATCGCTAAACATCTCGCCGCAGCAGGCGCATCGGTAGTCGTCAACTACGCTTCCAGCCAAGCGGGCGCAGATGCGGTGGTCGCCGAAATCGTGCAGGCGGGCGGCAAAGCCATTGCCGTCGGCGGCAGCGTCGCGGTGGAAAGCGAAGTCGCGGCGCTGTTCGCGGCGGCTAAAGACGCTTACGGCAAAGTAGACATTCTGGTCAACAATGCCGGCGTGTTTGCGTTCGTGCCGCTGGAAAATATCACCGCCGAAGAATACCATCGCCAGTTCGACATCAACGTTCTCGGCGTTCTGCTGGCGACAAAGAATGCCCTGCCGCTGTTCCCCGAAGCCGGAGGCAGCGTCATCAATATCAGCTCGGCAGTCAGCCGGGCGGGAATGCCGGCCCACTCCGTTTACTCCTCGTCGAAAGGAGCGGTGGACACGATCACAAAATCGCTGGCGCAGGAGCTGGGGCCACGGCAGATCCGTGTGAATGCAATCAATCCCGGCCTCATCATCACGGAAGGCGTGGAAGCAGCAGGGTTCAGCAGCGGCGAGGTTGCCGCGCAAGTCATCGCCGGAACCCCGATGGGCCGCTTAGGACAACTCGAGGACGTTGCGCTGCCGGTCGTGTTTCTGGCGTCGGATGCCGCCCGCTGGATTACGGGAGAAACAATTCTGATTTCCGGCGGCATGGCAATTTAGCGCATAAAATTTAAAGCCAAAAAAAGCCCCGGCCAGATGGCCGGGGCTTTTTTGCTTAACGCTTTTCCTAAGTATTTGACTAATCTTTGACAAAGGGCAGCAAGGCGATTTCGCGGGCGCGTTTAATAGCGACGGCGATCATGCGCTGCTCTTTGGCGGTTGCGCCGGAGCGGCGGCGGGGGACGATCTTGCCCCGGTCGTCGGTGAATGTGCGAAGCAGGGTGACATTTTTGTAGTCAACCGTCTTGATCTTGTTGATGGTCAGCGACGAGACCTTGCGGCGCTTGAAGCCACTGGTACGTTTGGGTCTGCCGGCAGGTCCGCCGGGACCGCCTGGGCGGGGGCCGCGCGGGCCGCCGCCGGATGAACCGTAAGCCATGGTGAAATCCTCTCGTTGGGGTCCTCACCGCCATTTCTAAAGAAGGCGGTGCGACTTGCGGGTTTAAGTAAGCTGGAATTGTCTTTGAGACTATCCGCGATTATAGCACGGAGCAAAGCGCAAAGTCAAGAAGCAGCAGCCTCAAGAAAGCACAGCCTTCTGCCGACAACAAGGCAGTATGCAAGGCCCTTCCCACGATGCCGAGATAGCCCCGCAGAGCTTGCCCCTGCCTTCCAGTCAAGTTAAAGTTTTTGCCGGCGTCTTCGGGCGGGCGATGCTGGGCTTGACCGCCTGCGAAGTCTTGAAAGAACTGCTCCTGCCCCACATCCCTTTTTGGCAGTCGCATCTGATTGTGATTGCCTGCGGCAGCATTCTGGCAGCCGTTGTCGCGGCCCGCGTGCGGCGTGACTCCGAGCGGCAGGAAGCCGCCCGGCGGCGCACTGAAGCGGGATTGCGCGAGCAGGAACAGCAGTACCGGCTGGTTTTTGAGAACGCCACGCACGGCATTTACCGGACCACGCCCGACGGGCGCATTCTGCTTGCGAACCCCGCCCTGCTTCAAATGCTGGGCTTTCAGTCGTTTGAAGAGCTGGCGACCCGCAATCTGGAAACGGAAGCCACCGAAGCGGATTACACGCGGGAAGAATTTCGCCGCCGGCTTGAAACCGAAGAGCAGGTGTGCGGCCTGGAAGCGGTGTGGACGCGCAAGGACGGACAACGACTTTTCGTGCGCGAGAATGCCCAGCTTGTGCGTGACTCCCAGGGAAAACCGCTGTTCTATGAAGGCTCCGCCGAGGATGTCACCCAGCTCAGAACCGTTCAAGAAGCGCTTCAGCGCTCGCATGAAAAACTGGAAAACCGGGTTGCCGATCGCACCCGCGAGGTGATCAGCCTTCATGCCGAGCTGACGCAGGCGTATGACGCGACCATTGAAGGCTGGAGCCGCGCTTTGGACCTGCGGGACAGGGAAACCGAGGGCCACTGCCGGCGCGTCACCGAAACGACCCTGCGGCTGGCCCGCGCTTTAGGGCTGCCGGAAGATGCACTGGTGCAGGTGCGACGCGGGGCACTGCTGCATGACATCGGCAAAATGGGTGTTCCCGATGCGATCCTGCTGAAGCCCGGCCCGCTCACGGGCGACGAATGGGCGATCATGCGCCGCCATCCCACCTTTGCCTACGAAATGCTGTCGCCGATTGAGTTTCTGCACCCGGCCCTCAGCATCCCCTACTGCCACCACGAGAAATGGGATGGCTCCGGTTATCCGAACGGCCTGGCCGGGGACTCCATCCCGCTGGCCGCCCGCGTGTTCGCCGTGGTGGATGTGTGGGATGCCCTCTGCTCCGACCGCCCATACCGCCCCGGCTGGCCGGCAGACCGGGTCCGCGCTCATATTGAAGCCGGGTCCGGCAGTCATTTCGACCCCCAAGTTGTTGCGGCCTTCCTTGCGCTGACCACCGAGACATCCCTCGCTGCGCGTTCCATCCCGTCAGATAAGCCGCTGCGCCTCGCGGCCTGAAATCCCCTACCCATCCCCTTCCTACAACTGATGGCTTTCCGGCTGAAGCGTGAACTCGCCCAAGACCAAATGCGTGGGCTGGGTAAGAACCGTAATAATCGCGCCTGCGGCGTCGGCCACCGTCAGCATCTTGTCGCGCTGGACTTTCATGTCTATGTTGTCCCAGAACGGACTGTCCACGCCGCCCAAGTACATCAGCGAGACTTTAATGTTGTGCTTGCGGCCCACTTCAAGCTGCAAGGCTTTGGAAAAGCCGGTGACGGCGTACTTGGACGCGCAGTAGATGCTGGCATTCGCCATCGCCGCTTTGCCGAGAATGCCGGCGATGCTGACGATGTGGCCGCCCTTGCCCGCAGAAATCATCGGGCGCAGGGCCGCCTGCGTGGTCAGCATCAGCCCTTTGACGTTGACATCTAAAAGCCGGTCCATGTCGGCAGCCGTCGTCGTTTCCAGCGGCTTGATTAACCCGACGCCCGCGCTGTTGACGAGAATGTCCAGGCCGTCAAACGCCCGCGTGGTTTCCGCCACCAGCCGCTCCACCTGCGCCGGGTCCGTCACGTCCGCCATGATGGTGACAGCGTCGCCGCCTTCGTAGCCAATTTGCGCCGCCGTTTCGGTCAGCTTCGCTTCCGTGCGCCCGGCCAGCGCGACGCTGACTCCGCGCCGGGCCAGCTCCAGCGCGACTTCGCGCCCAATGCCGCTGCCGGCTCCGGTAATCAGCGCCGTTTTCCCCGTTAATACCGCTTCCGCCATGTGTGTCGTCCGTTTCTAACGCCTTGATCGGCAAACCGTCCCTAATCCGGTCTTAATCTGGTACAATACCGAGACCTCACCCAAGTATACCTCGGAGCGACGCCACGCATGTTTTCTCTTAACGACCAAATCCGCTGGGACCAAGCGCCGGACGGCCTGGTTCCGGCCATTGTGCAGGACGCAGACACGAAAGACGTTCTGATGCTGGGTTTTATGAACCGCGCGGCATTAGAAAAGACTCTGCATTCGGGGCTGGTCACGTTCTGGACCCGGTCCCGGCAGAAGCTGTGGACGAAAGGCGAGACCAGCGGCAACACGCTGAACTTTGTGTCACTGCGGATCAACTGCAACGACGACTCGCTGCTGGTGCTGGCGCGTCCCGTCGGCGCGACCTGCCACACCGGCCATCCGACCTGCTACTTCCGGGAAGCGGCGGCAGACGCGCCCGAATGGCGCACTGTCACCGAGCCGCAGTTTGACCCGGAACAAGTTTACGCGAAACCGGCGTAGTTAGAACCAAGTTCCCGGCCTTTTAAGGCCGGGTCTCATTGCTTTGTTACATCACGAAAGCCTTTTTATGACCTCACGCACTTTCTACCTTGCTTTCCCAATTGCCCTCACGGCCCTAGCCCTTGCCGCAGTTCCTACCCAGGCCCGCCCGCCTGTGCCGATGTCCCACCCCGCAGCCAGCCGGCAGCTCAAGTGGGACTCGAAAAAGTTCATGCACGTCAGCGAGCTGCGGCCTGGAATGCACGGCTATGCGCTGTCCGTGTTCAAGGGCACAAAGATTGAAAAGTTCGGCATTGAGATACTGGGCGTCGTTGCCAAGTTCAACGAAGGCAAGGATTACATCATGTTCCGGGCCACAAGCGGCCCGCCGGTGACGCGCGGTTTAGGCATCGCCGAAGGTATGAGCGGCAGCCCGATTTACATCGGCGGGCGGCTGGTCGGGGCGATCTCGCTGGGGCAGCAGTTCGGCAAAGACCCGGTTGGGTTCGCCACGCCCATTGAAGACATGTTTGATGCGTGGAGTCCCGACCTGCCCGCCCGCATTCCGACCGTCAGCGCCGCGCCGGGGACGGCAACCAAGTTGGACAGCGCAGGCACATCGCTTGACAGCACCAACCGAGATGAAATGCCTCT